>JALZAE010000168.1 GCA_030948535.1 Gemmatimonadota bacterium
CTATACCACCAATCAGGGCGGCAACAGCGTCAGCGTGATCGATCTCGCAACCTTCCTTCAGACCGCACTGATTCCGCTGAGCGATGGCGGATTCAACTTGATCATGAACGCGTCCGGCTCGCGACTCTACGTGACGACGGCGGGGGGCACGCTCTACGTCATCGATCCGGTGACGCGCGGTACTATCACGACGCTCGCCGTCGGCGCGGCCGCCAACGGATTTGTGTTCAGTCCCGACGGTGCGACGCTCTACGTCAGCTCACGCGACGCTGGCACAGTCATCGCCGTCGCAACGGCGACGAATACCGCGACGCGCACTTACGCGGTGGGGAATGCGCCGCAACGTCTCGCCATTTCTCCCGACGGTGGCGAGCTGTATGTCGCCACCGAAGGCGTCGGGGTTTCGATCGTCAACGTGTCTAGCGGCGCGATCACCCAAGTGCCCATGGTCACCGGCGGCTACGGCATCGGACTGACGCCCGATGGAACGCAGCTCTTCGTGACGAGCCCGCTGAACGGATCGATCACGGTACTCGACCGCACGTCGCATGCAACCGTCCTCACCTATACGAACTTTGGTCGCCCCCGGAACGTCGCATTCCGGGCGGGGACGTGTACAGCGATCGTGTCCGACGAGAATGGGCAGATCATCTTTCTCAGGTAGCCGCGACAGTCATCAGCCGTCAGACTGACGACCGCACTCCGGTCAGCTATCTTGTTGGCCATGCCAGACACCCTCCCGACGCGCGAGTCGGCGCTCGCGCTGATGCAGGAGTTCACCGCCAGTGAGTCACTCCGCAAGCACATGCTCGGCGTCGAGGCCGCCATGCGCGCGTATGCCGGGCACTACGGTGAGGATCCGGAGCGCTGGGGCCTCGTCGGCCTCATCCACGACTTCGACTACGAGCGATTCCCCAACGCCGCGCACTCGGCCAGCGAGGAGCATCCGGCGCACGGCGTCGGCGTCCTGCGCGAGCGCGGATGGCCCGAGGACATTCTCGAGGCGATCATGGGGCACGCGACGTACAGCGGCGTTCCTCGCACTACGCGGATGGCGAACGCGCTGTTCGCCGTCGACGAGCTCGTCGGACTCATCACGGCAACCGCGCTGGTGCGGCCGTCGAAGAGCGTGCACGAGGTCGAGGCCAGATCGGTGCGAAAGAAGATGAAGGACAAGGCGTTCGCGCGCGGCGTCAGTCGCGAGGATGTGGTGCAGGGAGCGCAGGAGCTGGGCGTCGAGCTGGACGAGCACATCGCATTCGTCATTCGGGCCCTGCAGCGAAACGCCGACGCCGTGGGTCTTGCCGGCACCGCGACTGGCGAGGAGAACTCACCCGCGCCAAGCGCTCCGGACGCGTCTTAACCGCTGGACCGCATGCCCGCCGCAGACATCAATCTCCCGTCAACGCCGCGGGCGCCCGGTGCGTATTCATGACGAGCTCACCACGGACGTTTGATGACCGCTGTTTCGATCGCGATGCCTCCTGCGGCGATGGCTGAACCGTCCGAGTCACCGGCGCGGGTGCACGAGCGCGAGCTCGTGCTCGCGGCGCAACGTGGTGATCGGGACGCATTCGCATCGTTGGTCCACTTACATCGGCAGCGGGCGTATGCGGTGGCGAGAGCCATCGTGTTCACCCATGAGGATGCGGAGGATGCGGTGCAGGAGGGCTTTCTGCACGCGTACAAGGCGCTCGCTCGATTCCGGCCGGAGCAGGCGTTCGGTGCATGGCTGCACCGGATCGTCGCCAACGCGGCGTTGGACATCGGCCGGCGGCGAAAGGTGCGAGCGGCGGAGTCGCTGCCCGAGACGATCGCCGCGCCCTTCCGCGATCCGGCGGAAGCGGATGAGCTGCGGCGGCGGTTGGAGCAGGGTCTCGGAAAGCTTGGTGATCGGCAGCGGTCGGTAATCGTCTTACATGATGTACAGGGATTCACGCACGCCGAGATCGGCGAGATGCTGGGAATCCCCGAAGGCACAGCTCGGTCGGATCTGCATCACGCGCGCTCGGCGCTGCGGAAAGGACTTGGCGATCTCTGGAGTGTCGAACGATGACGGAACGACGGATCGGCCCCGATGGGCGCGATGACATCCTGACTCATACGCTGCGGCGCATCTACGCACCGCCGACGGATCCCGGGTACTGGGACGGGCTCGACGCGCGCATCATGGCCCGCCTGGGCGCGCCTGAGGATGCCTGGTGGCAGCCGTACGGCGAGTGGGTTCGCGGGGGATTGATCGCAGCCGGAGTGGCCGGGCTACTCGCCGGCGCGGGACTGGCGCGCGCGAGCAATACGGAGGCGCATGTCGCCGCCGCCACGATCCTCGAGACGCCGCGCGAGCTGCCGCAGCAGATCGCGACCGGGACCACCGGATTGTCGGCGCACGAGGCCACCTTGCGCTACGTGCTCGAACCATAGGATGGGAGCGACCATGACGCGCTCGAAAGGGCTGGCGATCTCGTTCCTGCTCGGCGCACTCCTCGTCGGCGGCGCGCTCGGCTTCACCGCCGACCGGCTTGTGCACAAGGAGCACTCGCGCCGCGAAATGCGTGACCGCCTCGCCACCGACCTCGGCCTGACGGCGCCGCAGCGCATGCAGTTCGATACGATTCTCGAGCGCCGCAACCACGATTTCGAAACGGTCATGGCGCCGCTCAAGCCGAGACTCGACAGCATTCGCGAAAAGGCGCGCCAGGACATTCGGCAGCTCCTCACCGCGGACCAGCAGCGAAAGTTCGAAGAAATTCTCAACCACCAGAAGCAAAGCCAGAAGGAACGAAAATAATGCGCAGGATTGTTCTGCTGTTGGCGCCGGCGCTCGTGCCGGCGCTTCTTTGTGCACAAGAAGGAACCGCGACGCCGGCGCGCCCCATCTCGCTCCTCGAGGCGGTGCGGCTCGCGCAGCGCAACGCGCCGGCCGAGGTGCAGGCGCGCAACTCGATTCGGTCGGCGTCGGCATCGGTGAAGAGCGCGTACGCCGCCTTCATTCCGGCGGTGTCCATCGGCGCAAGCGCCGGCTACGACCCGAACGGCGGGCCGCGCGTCATCAACGATCGCACGATCAATGGCACGCGGTGGACGGGCAGCGATGCGCTCAACCTGAACGTCAATCTGTTCGACGGCGGCCGTCGCTACTTCGGCATCGGCACGGCCAAGGCAAACGTGGTCGCCGCCGAGGCGAACGAAGTCAATCAGCGATTCCTCACTGCGCTGAGCGTGCAGCAGGCGTTCTACAACGCGCTGGCAGCGAGGGAGTCTGAGAGCGCCGCGCGCAGCCAGCTCCAGCAGGCGATGCAGCAGCAGTCGTCGTCGAACTCGCGCGTGGCCGCCGGAGTGGCAACACGCTCGGACTCGCTCCGCGCCTTGATCCAGGTACAGAACGCGCAGCTCGCGCTGCTCACCGCACGCAACAATCTCGAGACGGCGAACGCATCGCTGACCCGGCTCGTCGCCACGCCCTTTTCGGTCACCGCCGAGCCGGCCGACACGGCGGACACCGGCCCCGCGCTTCCCGACAGCGTGGAGCTCGCGCGCCTGGCGGCGGAGGGGCCGACGGTCGCCGCCGCGACTGCCAGCGAAGTTGCGGCACGGAGCGCGGCTCGCGCCGCGCGTACACCGTATCTGCCCACGCTCGACGCGTCGTTCGGGCGCTCCGGAGCCGGCAGCGACATCGCCTACGGATACCAGAAGGACTTCACGTACCAGACAGCATTGCGCTTTTCGCTTTCCTATCCACTGTTCAATCAGTTGCAGCGCGAGCAGCAAAAAGTGTTCGCCGACGTCGCCGTCTCGAACGCCGAGGCGACGTTGCGTGACACGCGTGCCGCGCAGCAGCAGCTACTGGTGCAGAACCTGAGTACGGTACGAACCGGGGAGGCGCAGGTCGCCATCCAGAGATCGACCGTCATCGCCGCGGAGGAAGACCTGCGCGTCGTGCAGCAGCGCTACAATCTGGGCGCGTCCACGCTTCTCGACGTGCTCACGTCGCAGACGCAGCTTACGCAGGCCCGCACGGCGCTGATTCAGGCGCGCTTCACCCTGCGCGTCGCCAAGGCGCAGATCTCCGCCCTCATCGGGCGCGAATTCTAAGACGCACGGACAGCCGATCGTCGATCGCTGTATTTATTGACCGAAAGGAGATAGTCGTGAAGAAACTCTCGGGGCTGTTGCTCGCCACTCTTGCCCTCGTCGCCGCGTGCAACAAGGGGAAGAACGACAAGCCCAAGATTCAGACCGCCACGATCGGACGCCAGACGATCCGCCTCGACGCCGAGGCGACCGGTGCGGTCGAGCCGATCAACGTCGTCGAGGTCAAGTCGAAGGCGTCGGGGCTCATCACCAAGATGACCGTCGAGACGGGCAACCTGGTGAAGCCGGGCGATCTGCTCGTCCAGATCGACACCCGAGACGTACAGAACCAGTACAATCAGTCCGAGGCCGACGCGCGCGCCGCGCGCGAGAACCTGAACATCACGTCGGCGCAGAAGAAGCGCTCCGATGATCTGTTCACGCAGAAGATCATCACCGCGCCGGAGCACGAGGCCGCGGTGCTGGCCTTCTCGAACGCCCAAGCGCAGGTGGTGCGCACGGAAGCGTCGCTCGATCTGGCGAAGCAGCGCCTGGAAGA
>JALZAE010000171.1 GCA_030948535.1 Gemmatimonadota bacterium
CGTCGATACCGCGTCGGCCGCATCGCTGCGGCAACTTCCGCACGTCGGCGCCTCGCTTGCGCTGCGCATCGTGGCGAACCGCGATTCGCTCGGTCCGTTCGGTTCATTGGCGGGTTTGGCGCGGGTCCGCGGCGTCGGGTGTACTATGCTCCAGAGCCTCGCGCCGCACGTAACGTTTTCGGCGTCAACGCGTCTTCCTCGTGGTGACGGAGGGAGCGGCGGCGACGTGGATGACGCGCCGTGCGACCACCGTCGCTTGCGTCTTACGCGCCCGCCGTGACACCATACGGGCCCGTGGGATGCCGGATCGGAGCCAGGAGGGCGCCGGTCACTCACCCATCCGCTCAGCCCCGTCCACGCAAATATGGCTGCACCGGTCGTCGCCGCTGCCGAGAAGATTGGCGAGCTCCTCATACGTGAGGGGATGATTACGCGCGACCAGCTCGACAAGGCGCTGCAGGAGCAGAAGCTCAGCGGCACCCGGGTCGGCTACAATCTCGTCAAGCTTGGCTTCATCCCCGAGGTGGAGCTGACGCGCATGCTGGCGCGGCAGTACCGCATGCCGGCCGTTGATCTCACGAACTTCGAGGTCGATCCCCGGATCGCCAAGCTCGTCCCGACAGACCTCGCCCTGCGCCACCTTATCCTTCCGCTCAAACGCGAGGGGCGCACCCTGACGGTGGCGATGGCCGACCCGACGAACCTCGGCGTCATCGACGACCTCAAGTTCATCACGCGCTACGACATCTTCCCGGTCATCGCGGGCGAGTACACGCTCCGCAACTCGATCGAGAAGCACTACGAATCGACGACCGACGAAGAGACGCTCTCGGCGCTCTTGGCCGACATCGAGGACGACGGCGATGTCGAGGTGCTCGAGGACAAGGATGAGGACGCCGCCGCACTGCTCGCCGCCGCGGTCGATGAGGCGCCGGTCGTCAAGCTGATCAACGGCATCCTGATCGACGCGGTGAAGAAGGGCGCGAGCGACATCCACTTCGAGTGCTACGAGCACGAGATGCGCGTCCGCTATCGCGTCGACGGCGCGCTGTCCGAAGTGATGAAGCCGCCGATGAAGCTGCGTGCCGCGCTCATCTCGCGCTTCAAGATCATGGCGCAGCTCAACATCGCGGAGCGCCGGGTACCGCAGGACGGCCGCATCAAGCTCAAGATCGGCAAGAAGGTCATCGACTTCCGCGTCTCGACGCTGCCGGTGCTCTTCGGCGAGAAGATCGTGCTCCGAATTCTCGACAAGGGAAATCTGAGCTTCGATCTCGAGAAGTTCGGCCTCGAGCCGCGCGCCGAGCGCGAGTTGATGGACGCGGTCATGAATCCGTACGGCATGGTGCTCGTCACGGGCCCGACGGGCTCAGGCAAGACGACGACGCTGTACTCCGCGCTCAGCAAGGTGAACACCTTCGACGTCAACATCATGACGTGCGAAGACCCGGTCGAGTACAACCTGTACGGCATCAACCAGGTGCAGGTGCGCGCCGACATCGGCATGTCGTTCGCCGCCGCCCTGCGCGCGTTCCTGCGTCAGGATCCGAACATCATCATGGTCGGAGAGGTCCGCGATCTCGAGACGGGCGGCATCGCGATCAAGGCGGCGCTCACGGGCCACTTGGTCCTCTCGACGCTGCACACGAACTCCGCGGCCGAGACGGTTACGCGTCTTTTGGACATGGGGCTCGAGCCCTTCAACGTCGCCAGCGCGCTGAATCTCGTGATCGCCCAGCGACTGGTGCGCCGCATTTGCAATCGCTGCCGCACCATCTACGAGCCGGACACGACCGAGCTGCGCGTGCTCAAGGCCGGCCCGGACGACACGCTGCGCTCCTTCCGCTTCACCGAGGAGTCGCTCGATGATGCAAAGAAGCGCGCGACCTCACACGCCAAGCCGTTGCTCGACAAGATCACGCTCGACAGCAAGATCAAGGATCTGCCCTTCTTCCGCGGCAAGGGCTGCGACGACTGCCAGGGCACTGGACTCAAGGGGCGCCAAGGTCTCTACGAAGTCATGGCGATGACCCCGAAGCTCCGGAAACTGATCCTCGAGCGGACAGGTGCCGAGTATATCAAGGATGCCGCGATCGATGGCGGAATGCTGACGCTCCGCATGGACGGCATACTGAAAGTGATCAAAGGAATCACGACGTTGGAGCAGGTCATTCGCGAGACCGCGTCGTAAGGTTCGGGTGCGGGGTTCGGCGAACAGGGTGCGGTCAGGCGCCCTGAACCTCCCCATTCGGCAGCCCCAGTCCCCAGTCCCCCGTCCCCAGCCCCCTGCTTCTCAATGGCCGCTCCCGCTACCCAACAGATAAACCTCCGCGTGCTGCTCGAGGAAATGATCGAGCGCGACGCGTCCGATTTGCACATCACGGCCGGCGACCGGCCGAAAGTGCGCGTCGATGGTCTGATCTGCGATTCGACGACCGATTTCGTGCTGACGCCCAAGGACACGCTGCAGCTCGCCTATTCCATTCTCACCGAGAACCAGAAGAAGCGGTTCGAGACGGAGGATGAGCTCGACTTCAGCTTCGGCATCCAGAACCTCGCGCGGTTTC
The DNA here is from genome assembly GCA_030948535.1 of Gemmatimonadota bacterium. Classification (GTDB taxonomy): domain Bacteria; phylum Gemmatimonadota; class Gemmatimonadetes; order Gemmatimonadales; family Gemmatimonadaceae; genus JALZAE01. The sequence goes on from JALZAE010000171.1 coordinate 2,568, forward strand.
GCGGCAACTGCTTCAAGCAGCGCGGCTGCGTGTCGATGGTCATCCGGCAGATCCCGTTCACGATCCGCTCGTTCGAGGAGCTCAGCCTTCCGCAATCGATCGCCAAGATGGCGGAGCGTCCGCGCGGACTGGTGCTCGTTACCGGGCCGACCGGCTCGGGCAAGTCGACGACGCTCGCGGCGATGATCGACAAGATCAATCGCGAGCGGAAAGGGCACATCATCACGGTCGAAGATCCGATCGAGTTCATCCATCGCCACCAGGGCTGCATCGTCAACCAGCGTGAGGTGGGGACAGACACCAAGAGCTTCTCGACGGCGCTCAAGTACGCGCTGCGCGAGGATCCGGACGTGATTCTGATCGGCGAAATGCGCGACCTGGAGACCATCCAAGCCGCGCTGACCATCGCCGAGACGGGCCACCTGTGCCTGGCGACGCTGCACACCAATTCGGCGGCGGAGGCGATCAACCGTATCGTCGACGTCTTCCCGGCGCACCAGCAGCCGCAGGTTCGCGCGCAGCTGGCGTTCGTGCTCGAGGGGATCGTGACGCAGACGCTGCTGCCCAAGGCGCGCGGCCGCGGCCGGGCGATGGCGGCGGAGATTCTCGTGGTGACGCCGGCCGTCCGCGCGCTCGTTCGCGACGACAAGGTCCACCAGATCTACTCGGCCATGCAGTCGGGCAAGAAGTTCGGGATGCAGACGCTGAACGACGCGCTGTATCAGCTGTACGTCGCGCGCACCGTCGCCCTCGACGAGTGTCTCCGTGTCTCGGGCGACCCGAACGAGTTCTTACGGATGATCGGCGAGCCGCCGATGACGGACGACGACATCGGCGCCAACAAGGAGCGCAACTCGTCGCAGAGCGGCAGACCCGTCCAGGCGGGGCGGCGCTAGCGATTGAGCCGCGCGGGCCCCTGGTGACCATCGGCCCGCGCGAGTAGTCCTCCAAGCAGTCGGTTCTTTCAGGGAGTTCCAAGGAATGCCCACGTACGCCTATACGGCACGCACATTGAGCGGCGAGCTCAAGACGTCGACGATGGAGGCCGCCACCCGCGATGAGGTGGTCGCCCAGTTGCGGCGGCAGAAGCTCGTCGTGGTCAAGGTCGACGAAGAGCAGAAGAAGAAGCGGCGCGGCCGGATCAAGACGCGCGACGTCGTCATCTTCACGCGTCAGTTCTCGACGATGATCAACGCCGGTCTCCCGCTCGTGCAGGCCCTCGACATTCTCTCGAAGCAGAGCGAGAACAAGGCGCTTCAGGAGATCACCCGTCAGGTCGTGTACGACGTGGAATCGGGCAACACGGTGGCCGACGCGCTGCGCAAGCATCCGAAGGCGTTCACCGAGCTCTACGTCAACATGGTGGCCGCGGGCGAAGCGGGCGGTATTCTCGACACGATCTTGATGCGACTCGCCGGCTTCCTCGAGAAGAACGACGCGTTGAACGGCAAGGTGAAGAGCGCGATGGTGTACCCGGCCGTGATCATGAGCGTGGCCGCGATCGCGATCGTCGTGCTGCTGATCTTCGTCATTCCCGTGTTCGAGCAGATGTTCGCGTCGGTGAATCTGGCGCTGCCACTGCCGACGCGCGTCGTCATTGGCCTGTCGTCATTCCTCAAGAACTTCTGGTGGGCGGTCGCGCTCGTCGTGTGGGGCGCGTTCTTCCTCACCAAGCGCTACTACGCCACCGGCCCGGGCCGTCTGAACATCGACCGCATGCTGCTGAAGATGCCCGTGCTCGGCGACATGCTGCGCAAGAGCGCGGTCTCGCGTTTCACCAGAACGCTCGGCACGCTGATCAGCTCGGGCGTGTCGATTCTCGATGGGCTCGAGATCACCGCCAAGACCGCGGGCAACCGCGTCATTCATGATGCGATCATGGAGTCGCGCATGTCGATCGCGGGCGGCGACACGATCTCGTCGCCGTTGCAGAAGTCGGCCGTGTTCCCGCCGATGGTCATCTCGATGATCGCCGTCGGCGAGCAGACGGGCGGATTGGACGAGATGCTCAACAAGATCGCCGACTTCTACGATACGGAAGTCGACGCGTCGGTTGGTGCGTTGCTCTCGCTGATGGAGCCGATCATGATCGTGTTCCTGGGCGCGATCGTCGGCGGCATGGTGGTCGCGATGTATCTGCCGATCTTCGACATGATCAACGCGGTGCAGTAAAGCAGACGTCAGATGGCAGATGTCAAATGTCAGATGTCAGTTACTGCATATGGTTACCGGAATTTTGGCACAGCGGGCTTCGGGAATCTCCCGGAGCCCGCTTGGCATTGGCCTGTGGGATTCGCGACAAGTTGCTGAAACTGTGAGCGTCTCGAAATCCACCATTGCAGCACTGAAGTTTGACAGATCAAGCGCGTCACGTCGTGGCGAATCCGAGCGAACCAATAACGCAGAAGCACCTCGCGCGATGCGCCGCTGCATTTTGCATTAACGGTCGACTCACGTGCGCTGCAAATTGCGAGCTGCGGCATTTTTCGTTGCGCCGAACGCAGACGTCAGATGTCAGATACGCGGAAGTGCAGCATGTGTATCGAGTGTTCTTGATGCCCACGATGCCGTACGGGCCAAGAGCCGATGGCCGAGAGCCACTCTTACCGCGCCTTGCACTGCGGCAAGTTCGGCTTCACGCGACACACAACTGGATCGTTGTCGTCGGTGACCAGGGGCGTCGTGGGCGACTTCGGCGGTTGCGGAGGACAAGGATTCACCGGGCGCGCGGTGTCGGACTCGGACCACCACAACAAATACGCGGCCTTGAAGTAGCCGCCCCGCGCGATGACCACCTGCACCTTCAGCGTCGTCGGATCGCAGGGATCGACGAGCACGGTGTGCGTACTGACGGTCGACATGTCGGTGAAGCGCGGATCGATCAGCTCGCGGAATTGCAGCGCCGACTTGCTCGTCGGCGGCGGCTTCGACGGCGAGAGGCGGGTGAACGCGATCGGGATGGGCCGGCCATCGTCGGGATCGCACAGGGATACGACGGACAGATGCTTGCGCGTCGCCGGTGACTCGACGCGACGGATGGCATCGGCCGGATGGATCTCGAGCCACCCCGAATGACCGGGGGTCTTGCGCTGCCAGCACCAACCGGCCCGGTACTCGGGCACATCGTCCAGGTTCTGGCTTCCGTCCGGAGCACTATCCCAGTGCAGGTGTCCGCTGTCCTCGATCAGCGCGCCGCTGACGATCACATAGTCGCCCTCCATGAGCTCGCCTCCCGTCGTTCCGTCGATCGGAAAGCGAGGATCGAACGGCCACACCCAATCAGTCGCGCGCGTCGGATCCGGGTCATCGACCCATCCGCTCGGCTTGGTCATCGCGTGCCGCGTCTTGTGCCAGGTGTTGAGCTCGACGACGAACTCGCCGGAGCGTGGCAGCATGAAGCGGCCCGCGTCCGGCTGCAGTCCATCGGTGAGTGATACCGACCGGTTCGGATGGATGAGGCAATCGGCGTCCGTGTAGCATCGACCGGGCAGAGAAGCGCCGGGCAGTGGGCCGGTGGTGGGCCCGTAGTTTCGCTCGATGAAATCGTCGTCGAGATAGATGCTGTAGTGCACATCCTCATCGCCGCGATCGGGAGTATGAACGAGCCAGCCGGCGAGGGTGACGCCGCGCGCGATGAGTGCACCGGTGGTGTGCTTCGCGTCTGGCCCGGAGAAGAACACGTCGCTGGGAATCTGCGTCCTGTTCTCGTCGACCGGCACCGGACGAATCTTCACGACGAGCGGCGCCGACGTTTTCTGCGCGCCGGTGAGACTCGCGTTGGACGAGACGTTCCGGACCTGCAACTGGTAGCCGGAGGGCGCCATGATCCCCTTCGTGACCGGCAGCACCACGAACAGCTTGTAGAAAGCGAGCGAGTCACGCGCGCTGATCGTGATCGGACCTGTCACGCGATAGTAGCCGCTCGCGCTGAGCTCGGGGTGCGCGGCCGAGCCCGTCACCATCGGCAGCGCGATGCCATCGACACTCAGCGTCATCGTGCCCGGCTGCGGCGCGCGGAACCGCAGCTCGAGTCGCGCGACGGGACCGACGCTGTAGTCTCCGCTTGGGTTCTGCGGCACAACGCGATTGAAGTCGACGTTGAGCAGCGTCTCGAGGATCGGCGTTCTGGCCGCGGGGAGACCGCCTGTCGATCCGGGGCCACAGTCTGACAACAGTGCCGCAAATACCAGGATGGACGCGGCCAGAAGCATCTGGGATCGTGTACGCATTGCCTCGCCTGGGGAGCGGGTCAGAAGACAGTAGCCAGTAATAGGCAGACGACAGACGTCAGATGTCAGTGCGCGCACCTCGCACCGCGCACCGCGCGCCGTTATTGTATCGCCTCGCGTCGCATCTCCGAGGCCCCACCAATGGAGCGCGCCATGGCCTTCCGCATCACTCCCAACGTCGACGTGCAGCGCGACGAGCGCGACCGCGTGGTCCAGCTCACGCACATGTTCGAGCCGTACTCGGGCGACGGCGCCGCGCGAGCCGACGCGCGAGCGCTCGCCGAGGCGTATCTGCGGGACGTCGCCGACATCTACGGCATCGAACCGCGCTGGCTCGAGCGGCTCAAGCAACCGCTGGCGCAGCGTCCCGACGGTTCGGACACGGAGCTGCGCTTCGGCGAGCAGAAAGAGATGCAGGGCACGACCACGGTCTCATTGGCGCAGACGCAACTCGGCATCCCGGTGTGGGAGGCGGGATTCGCCGTCGTGGTGCAGGGCTCGCCCCTCCGCGTCACGAGCTCACACAGCACACTGCACGAGAGGGTGGACGCCGAGCTGGCCGATGAGGGCAGTCAATTCTCGCCCAAGCAAATCGACGGGCCGCGTCTGGCCAAGGCACTCGGCTTGAATGCGCGACAGGCGCGTGATCTCAAGATCAATGCGACGCGCTGGCGAATCTTTCGGTACCGTGAGGAGGAGCGGTACCACGTCGCGATCCGGTTGGCCGGCCGGCAGCGGAGCGAAACGACGAGCAAGGCATCGCCCCCGCCGACGCTCGATCTGCCCGAGCCGCGCGGTGTCGAGGAAGGACGACACTACCTCGTGACGGAGGTACTGTTCACGCTCCCGGTGCCGGAGTGGGGCAGCGTCAACTGGCGCGTGTTCATCGAGGTGCGCGAGGGTGCCGTGCTGTACATCCGCGCGCTCGTGGCGTGCCGGACGGGGCAGGTGTTCGCGCGGGATCCGCAGTCGCGCTCGGGCTTGGCGACCGTCGTCGCGACGGCGACCAACACAGTGCTCAATCCGTGGCGCCAGTCGCTGCCGCTGCCTGGCCTCACTGCGCCAGCCGCCGGAGCGGCGCAGGCGCTGACGGGTGAGTTCGTACAGGTGAGCGACTTCGATCCCCCGACCGTGGCCCCTCCGACCGTGACCGGCACGGCCAACTTCGACTACGACGTGCGATCGGACAACTTCGCGGCGACGAACGCCTATTTCCTCGTCGACAGCATGTTCCGGCTGATGCAGAGCATGGGCTTCACCATCGCCGGCACGGCGGGGTACTTCGACGGCACCACCTTCCCGGTTCCGGTCGATCACCGCGGCAAAAGTGGGGCGGTGAACGCGAGCTGTGGCGGCGACGCGTTGGGGGACGGCATCGGCAACTTCACCTTCGGGCCGTGTGTCTCGGGCACCACCGTCGGAATGTGCAGCGAGTTCCAAACCGTCGCCCACGAGTTCAGTCACGCGTTGCTCCACGACAGCGTCCATTCACCGAACTTCGGCTTCTGCCACAGCGCGGGCGACTCGTTGGCGACGATCATGAACGATCCCGGAACGACGGCGACGGGAACGGCGCGCTTTCAGGTCTTCCCGTGGTGTCCGATCGGCGGAACGAGCGAGCGCTTCTGCAATCGTATTCCGGCGGCTGGATTTGCCTGGGGCGGTACGCGGGACGACAAGGGCTACGGCAGCGAAGAGATTCTCGCGTCGACGATGTTCAGGCTGTATCAGGTCACCGGCGGCGACGCGGCGCATCCCGACGCGGCGGTGAACTTCGCGACCAAGCTCCAGGCCGCGCGCTACGCCTGCTATCTGATCTTTCGCAGCATTGGCGCGCTGGCCACGAGCCCGATCACGGCCACGCCGAACGTCGGCGTCTACGCCACGGCGCTCATGAACGCCGACACGGGCACGACGACGTTCGACACCTTTCCCGGCGGCACGCACAACAAGGTCGTGCGCTGGAGCTTCGAGCGGCAGGGTTGGTATCAGGCGGCAGGCGCACCGACGCCGATCATCACGCCAGGCGCGCCACCGCTGTTCGATGTGTACATCGATGACGGCCGGAGCGGCGGGTACTCGCCCTATCTCGCGGATTTCTGGGAGACGACCGACATCTGGAATCTCACGACCGCGAATCCCGCCACGACGCCGGCCGATCACACGACGCCGATCGTTGGCGTCACCAACTTCTGCTACGTGCGCGTGAAGAATCGCGGCCAGCTGACGGTGCTCAACGTGCGCGTGCGCGCATTTCACAACCGCCCGTCGACAGGACTGACGTGGCCGGGCGATTGGCAGGCGATGACGACCGCCGAGCTACCGGCGGCGGGCTCGCCCCAGCTCGCCATTGCCTCGGGCGGTTCGGTGATAGTGGGCCCATTCGAGTGGACGCCGACGCAGGTAGGACACGAGTGCCTGCTGGCGTACGTGAGCTCAGCGGGCGATCTCGCGAACATCGATCCAACCACCGCCTTCCCCTGCTCGACCGGCCCGACTCCGCATTGGCGCTTCGTGCCATTCGACAACAACGTCGCCCAACGCAACGTCGCGCCAGTGCCGGCGACGCCCGGCGGGATGCGGCAAGCGTTTCAGGATCGTACCCTTTGGATCGAGAACCCGACGAGAAACCGCCAGTCGCAGCGGTTGGAGATCGAGCTCCCTCCACTGCTGGCGCGCCGCGGCTGGACCGCCGCGGTCGAGGGATCGCGCGAAGGCGTCTTCGAGCTCAAGCCGGGCGAGAAGCGCGAGGTGCGGATCGCGCTCGCGGCCGGCCAGTCATTCACGAAGGATGGCGTGCGCCGCGCCAAGGGCGGCCGCCGGATTCGCGTGCGCTCGATCGTGGAAGGGATCGTGACGGGCGGCATCTCGTACGAGCTCGACCCGAGGCTGACCAAGCCTGCTCCTGAGCGTCCGCGCTAGCTTCGCTTGCTTCGGCATCAAGAGCGGAGGTCATACGCATGCATCGGAGAAAGAACCTCCAATGGACACTGGAGTCTGCGCGGCTACGAGGATTCGGCTTACTGGCCTTGCCCTCGCGAGCCTGCTCGCGCGCGGCACGGGCGCTCAATTGCCAGCTCAACAGCCATCGGTAACGACCCCAGTGGGCACGTGGCGCGGCACTTCGGTGTGCGCCCCTCGGCCTACAACGATGAAATCGTCGTCTATCGCATAGCGCATACGAACGCGGCGGACAGCGTGACTATGGACGCGCGAAAGATCGTACGCGGCGAGGAACAGGAAATGGGGGTGCTCACCTGCCGCATCACGTCGCCAATGGATCGGTGACCTGCGCAATGCCGCAGGGGACCTGGCAGTTTCGCGTCCACAATGACAGTCTCGCTGGTGAACTGCGACTCGCGGACAACACGAAGTTTCGCGACGTCCGGACTGTTCGCGCACCATAGGCACGAAGAACCAGTGGTAGCTGCGGCGTTCAGGATGTGCCGCGACTGCTATCTCATTTTTCTTGACTCCGCACCGACATGACCCGCTTGCACCATTCTATCCCGGTGGTCGTCGCACTCCTCACCGCGTCAGCCGGAGCGCAGCAGACCGCGACGTCGACGAAATTCAACGCCCGCGACGTATTCGAGCTCGAATGGGTGTCGGATCCGCAGATTTCGCCCGATGGACGCCGCGTGATCTTCGGTCGCACTCGCTACGACATCATGACGGATGTGAACCGATCGGCGCTCTGGATCGCCAACTCCGACGGAAGCGACGTGCGCGCACTGCTGTCGCCCGAGCGTCAAGTCAGCTCGCCGCGTTGGTCCCCTGACGGCGGCCGTATCGTGTTCGTCTCGACCGTCGGCGGAAAGCCGGAGCTCATCGTCCGACGGATGGCCTCTGGGCAGGAAAAGCGGCTCACGAAACTCGCGGATTCTCCGGGTGGCCTCACGTGGTCGCCCGACGGCCGGTGGATCGCCTTCACGATGTTCGTGCCGGCAGAGCAGCAGAAGCCGCCCGTGAACATGATTACGCCTCCGAAGAGCGCGAATTGGGGACCACCCCTCAAGTACATCGAGTCGCTGAACTACCGCGCCGACGGCGAGGGATATGTCCGCCCTGGCTACCGGCACATCTTCGTGCTCCCCGCCGATGGCGGCGCGCGGCGTCAAGTCACGAATGGTTCATTCGACGACGGCGCGCCGGTGTGGACGCCTGACGGGAAGACACTGGTGTTCTCGGCGAACCGCGCCGCCGAGGCCGAATACAATCCGCTGGAAGCGGAGATTTACGACCTAACGCTCGCGACTGGGGCGATCACGCAGCTGACGCATCGCAAGGGTCCCGACTTCTCACCCGCTGTTTCGCCCGACGGCAAGCTGATCGCGTACGCCGGCCTAGACGATCGCGAGAAGGGTTATCAGGCTTCGCATCTCTACGTGATGAATCGCGACGGGAGCGACTC
>JALZAE010000182.1 GCA_030948535.1 Gemmatimonadota bacterium
CTCGACATGCCGGGCGTCGATCTCACGCCGCCGCATCTGCACTTGGGTGATTCGTCGGCGGCGTTGGTGGAATTCCCGCGCATGAACGTGCCAATGACGGCGAGCGAGGAGCTGTTGCGAATACGGAAGAGCGGAGTGATCCCCGTGCTGGCGCACCCGGAGCGCTACTGGGGCTGCACGCCTGAGAAGGTGATGGAGTGGCGGAACGCCGGCGCGGTGATCCAGATGGATGCCGCGATGTTGCTTGGCCGCGGCAATACCGCGAAGCTTGCGCGCGAGCTGCTCGAGCGCGGTCTCGTCGACTGCATTGCGAGCGACAATCACGGCGACTCGCGCTCGCTCGCCGCGGCGCGCGACTGGCTGATCGAGCTCGCCGCGGACGAGCAGGCGCAACTGCTCACGCACACGAATCCGGGTCGGCTGCTGGCGAGCGAGCCGGTGATCCCGGTGCCGTCGCTCAACGCGATCGAGGGAGGGATGGTCTCGCGTCTACGCGAGCTCATCTTTCGTAAACGATGACCGACGCTTCCAAGTCTCACGTCACCCAAGCGCTGAAGGATTTGGCGCAGACCGCGCTGCTCACCGCCGACACGCTGGGCGACGACATCGCCCGAGCTCTCGAGATGGTACGTATGACAGTTCGCGTTGGGGGAACGCTTTTCTTTTGCGGCAACGGCGGCAGCGCGGCCGACTCGCAGCACATGGCGACGGAATACGTCATTCGTTATATGCGAAAGCGGCGGGCGTATCCCGCCATCGCGCTGACGACCGACACGTCGCTCATCACGGCTGCGGGCAATGACCTCGGGTTTGACGTGATCTTCTCGCGCCAGATTGAAGCGCTAGCGAAGCCTGGTGATCTGCTCATCATCCACACGACGAGTGGCAACTCTCCAAATTTGCTGCGCGCGGCTGAAGCGGCTCGCGCGAAGGGTGTGGCCACGCTGGCGATGTCGGCGCGCGACGGTGGTCCGTTGCGGGCCTTGGTGGATCATTCGGTAATCGTGCCGACTTCGGAGACGTCGCGTGCGCAGGAGATTCAGCTCTGCATCGAGCATCTTATCTGCGACATCATCGAGGCGGAGCTGTGACCGCGCCGCGTAGTGCCACGCTCTAACCCGTCCGGAACATGATCTCTCTTCGTGGAAAACGCGCGCTCGTCACTGGGGGCTCGCGCGGCATTGGTGCGGCGACGGCGATGCTGCTGGCGGAATGCGGCGCCGACGTCGGGATCGGCTATCGAAAGCGCGAGCAGGAGGCGGCCGCGATCGTGCAACGCATGGCCGAGCGCGGCGTGCGGGCGTTCGCTCACGCGGCGGACATCTCGACGCGTGACGGCGCGGAATCGCTCTTCGAGCGTGCGCACCGAGAGCTCGGCGGCCTCGACCTTTTCGTCGGCAACGCCGGCATCTGGCCCTCCGAGGAAGTTGGCCTGGCGGAGATGACCGACGATCGCTGGGAGGAGACGATGCGGCAGAACGTCGCCAGCATCTTTTTCACGTCACGCGCCGCCGCACGCGTGATCGGCAACGGTGGTCGTATCGTGCTGATCTCGAGCACCGCGGGCCAACGGGGCGAGAGCATGCATGCGGACTACGCCGCGTCGAAGGGCGCCGTCATCTCATTGGTGAAGTCACTGGCGATCGAGCTGGCGCCGCGCGAGATCACAGTGAACTGCGTCGCGCCGGGCTGGGTCGACACGGACATGGTCGCCGGCGCATTCGACGGCGAGAATCGCGAGCGCATCGCGAAGAGCATCCCGATCGGGCGCGTGGCGACGGCGCGCGACATCGCGGGGCCGACGGTGTTCTTGTTGTCAGAGCTGGCTCGGCACATCACAGGCGAAGTGGTCAATGTGAATGGTGGCAGTGTGCTCTGTGGATAGACGTCGTCCTCGCCGCGAACTAATGCGCGATGGCCGAATCGCGCGTAACAGTCGTGCTGGCTCCGCTAGCCGCTCGAGCCGGCGCCGGTAGCGACCGCACACGATCCTTGAAGGCGTGGAATGACGGAGCATCCGTTGCGAGGCCCGACAATTTCGCCGGGTCGATCGCGCTGATCAGTCGTTGCGTATCGGCGATCCGCGACTCCTCGAGCGGGTGTGAAGCGAACCATGCGTCGACGATGGTAGGGCGCCGCTTTCGCTCCTCGAGGAGCTTTTGGAAGAACTCCGGGATGCCGTGTGGGTCGATCCCGGCGCGTACGACGTTCGCCACGCCTTCCTCGTCGGCTTCGGTCTCATCTCGTCGACTGTGCCGGGCAAACATCGTCGCGCCGCCGGCTTGAATCACGACTTGCGCCGACGGGTGCTGGCACACCTTCGTAAGGGTGCAGAGCAACGCGACACCGATCTGCGCTTTTTGCTGCGATTGCATCTGGGTCACTGCATGCCGGCGAGTCACGTGCCCGATCTCATGACCGAGGACACCCGCCAGTTCGTCGAGCCGGTCGGTACGCTCGACTAGCCCGCGGTTGACGTAGACGAAGCCACCCGGCAGTGCGAACGCATTGATCTCGTTGGTATTCACCAGAAAGAAATGCCAGCCCAGATCCGCGCGGGACGTCCGCTGCGCGATGGAGTCGCCGAGTGCGTTCAGATACGCTTCGACCTGCGGATCGTGGACGATGGGCAACTGCGCGTTGATCTCTTGCGCGTCCTGCGTGCCCATCGCGATCTCCTGATCCTGCGAAACCGAGCAGGCGGCGACGCCAGCGATGAGCAACGCACCGAGGCCACAGGTCAGGCTGCGTCGAGCCCACCCGTGACGTGCGAACGCCCGCGCTCGCACCGTCAATTCGAACGACGCGCGGAGGAGCGCCGCGCGAAGAGTACGGGCAACACGGCCGTGATGCTCGATACCACAACCAGGCGAACCACTCGATTTGGAATGCGTCTCGCCGCGAAGCGCGCGAAACGCTCTGTGACCGCGGCGTTGATTAGAAAGCCGAACATGATCTGCTCCGTGCAAGTGACGACTGCAGCGAAAGCAAGCGTCGTACCGCGCGCGAAAACCCGGCGACTCCGCCACCGCGCGCGCATCCAACGTCGGTTGTCCTACGCGAATCGCCAGGCGCGGGTGTACGCGTTTGCTCCGTGTGTGTCCGAATGGGAGTGATGATGATCGTCACTGATGGAGGGTTGGCGGCTAGCGGAATACGCAGGGAAGGCGCGTTGACGACGGCGTCAGAAGAAGAACATGCCGATCGCGGCGCCGAACATTGCGAGCGTCGTCGCGAGAACGACCCCGCGCCCGAGCCGAGAACTGGGCTGTCCGGCCATCAGCTCGGCATCGCTCGCCACGATGAGCACGCCGATCAACAGGAATGGCGCAAGGAGACCGTTGAGCACCGCCGTCCAGTACAACCCGCGCACCGGATCGATGCCGACGAAGTCAAAGAGAACCCCGAGCGCAATTGAGACGATGAACACCGAGTAGAACGCGCGCGCTTTGGGATACAACTCGTCCATGCCCTGCCGCCAGCCAAAGACTTCCGCGAACGCGTACGCCGCGGACCCAGCGAGCGTGGGAATGGCGAGCACGCCGGTGCCGACGAGTCCCACCGTATACAGCATCGCCGCGAAACGTCCCGCCAGCGGCGTGAGCGCCTCGGCGACGTCGCGGGATGTCGCCGGATGGGTCATCCCGTGCCGGTGGAGGGTCAGCGCAGTGGCGAGAATGATGAAGTACATCGCCAGATTCGAGAATAGCGTGCCCGCACCGACATCCAACTTTCGCGTGCGAATCTCCTCCGGCGTGGCACCGACGCGATCAGCGACGCGGCGCCGTCCTTTCGATTTCTCTTCTTCCACTTCCTGTGATGCCTGCCAGAAAAAGAGATACGGACTAATCGTGGTACCGAGGATCGCGACAAGCATGCCCCACATCTCGCGTCCATGCGGTAGCGACGGAACGACCGTCTCGCGCAAGACCGCACGCCAATCCGGCCCGACGATCACCGCGTCCACGATGTAGGCAAAGAGAACCAGAGCGAGCCACTTGAGCGCGTTGGCGAGGGCGATGTACCGCAATTTGATCGTGGCCGCCGCGATCAAGACTCCGAACACGACGACCCAAACGTGCGAGTTGACGGTGGTGAGGAGCTCCGCGGCATCCGCCATTCCGGCGAGGTCCGCGCCAACATTGATCGTGTTCGCGGCGAAGAGCGCGAGAGCCGCGCCGATCAGGATAGGACGCGGGATCTTGCGGCGAAGCGCGCTCATGAGGCCGCGGCCCGTGACCATGCCAATTCGTGCGCACATCGTCTGCACGGCCGCCATGAGCGGCCAAGTAACGAGGGCGGTCCAGAGCAAGGCGGTGCCGAACTGCGCGCCGGCGATCGAGTAGGTCGCGATCCCGGAGGGGTCGTCGTCCGCCGCGCCGGTGATGACGCCGGGACCGATGGCCTGCCAGACACGACGGGCGCCGCGCACAGGCTCGGATGCTTCCTCGCGCATGGTGCGGCGCCGGCCCATCGCGCGCTTCGCTTCGGCCTCGTCGCCATCGGCGGGCGTTGGCAGATGATCCTGAGACATGTTTGCCGCTCAGTAACGAAGGTTGACGCGGAGCGACAGAACCGTCGCCGGTCCTCGCGCCCTGTTGTAGCCGGGATTCCGGATGAACTGGATGTCTGGACTCACTTGCAGATGCGGGCCGAGCTGCGCCCGATAGTACGACTCGACGATCTGCTCGGATCCGTAGTCGAGCGCCCCATCGCCCAACAGAAATCCGGAACCGCCGGCCGCAAGATAGGCGCGGTGCACGCTCGAGAGCCCGCTGACAAGCAGCGCGACGGCGACGCGGTCGGACGCTCGGCGCCAGTGCGCGCCGCTCAGTTGAACGCCGCCACTCGCGTGACGCTCCACCTCGGCGAAGGCGAAACTTTCCGTCTTCCCATCGTTCCAGCCGAGACGGAGGAAGCCACCAGTCTCCCCGGCGTCGGCCATGGGCTGTTCCGCGTTGAGTCCGAAGCCATACTTCACCCGTCCCGGCCGATCGTCGGCGACGATGCTGGGCGGCGCTTCGACTGATCGGGTCGCGGCGAGTGCATCGGCGTAGCGTCCCATCCGCGCATGATTGACAAAGCCGAGGAGGCGCACCGTCGGTCCGTGCTCGACGGGCGTCACCGTCAACTCGACGTTATCTCCGCGCGCAAGCTGCAGGTTCGGATCGAACTTGTTTCCATTGGCCTGCGTCGGCATCTGGAAGCTGCCAGCGCGAATCGCCCATCGCGGTGTCACCCACGCGACTGCGACACCATTTGTGTAGCCGCGCGTGTCTGCCGCGAAATCCCACGCCGTATTTTGGAAGAGACCCCAGTCCATGAACTGCGAGCGCGTAGAGTTCGCGTACCGATTGACGTCGAAGACATCGCTGGCGGCCAACTTGCCGGCGATGATCTCGACGCGGCGCGCTGGTACCGGTCCAGGCATTTGATCTGGCGCACGCTCCACTGTATCAAATTTGGTGCGGCGGATCGGGATGAGGTACCGGAGGTAGGCGCGCGCGACGTACGGTCCCGTACCGAGGTCTGCAGTTCCTTGGCGAATGACGTCGCCGTTCGTCGGACCGGCCAACCCCACCACGCGGCTGATTCCGGCACCGCGTACCATCTCGACATCGAGGAACCCGGATAGGTGCGTACCCAAGCGTGCGCCGAGGTACACGCCATACGTGTGGCTCACCTGCGCATCGCCGGTGGCATCAAGACTGTTTGGCCCGGAGTACGCACTACGAAACCGCCCGAGCCGTTGGCCGATGACATTGAGCTGCGTTCCCAGCACCGCTGCGGCCCACGTGCTCGAGCCAGTTTCAGGATGCGCCGTCGAATCGACGGTCTGTCCGGCGAGCGGCAGCCCAACCGCGTTGACGAGCGCGACGAGGCTCATGAACAATGGCAGATTGGAATGAAATCGCAGTCGACATTGCATTGTACATAAAATACTATACCGGAGTATGGGCTTGCAATAAGCTGATGCTAACGCCGAGGGATATGTGGCACACACCATCCGAGAGCGCGCCAAACTGCTCAATCGTGTCAAGCGGATTCGCGGGCAACTCAACGGGATCGAGAAATTATTGCAGACCGACAGCGATTGCGGCGTTGTCCTCCAAACGCTCGCCGCCACGCGCGGCGCGCTCAACAGTCTCATGGCAGAAATCCTCGAAGATCACATCCGCTTCCATGTCATCGATCCCGATCTCGAACCGGACTCCGATCAAGCGCAAGCCGCCGAGCAACTGATCGATCTCGTGCGGAGCTACCTCAAGTAACAGCCGCGCGGGCGATGGCCCCCTCGCCGGCCGACGCTTCGTTCGCGTGAAGCTCTTCGCAGAGGCCGACCCTCCCAACGCCGGCGCTGCGGGGACACCTCTCTCGATGACAGCCGTGCGCGAATGCCTTGCGCTTCGAATCGTCGAAAACGGCAGCACAACATGACCGGCGATGTTCCTCTCGCCGTCCGCGGGTCACCCGATGCGCAGCGCGCCGACTCCGAAGCGGAGTTAGCGTTCGCGTGCGGCGAACGACCCGACATGATGTGACGAACAGTCATCTGCCCCGGATAAAAAGGTCCCGAGGGGTGGCCATGCTTAAGTGACGACGCCACGCCGGGCTTTCCCGTGATCGCTGTCACCGCGCCCAATGAAGCCGACGAGGGTCCGTTCGCGCCGCGGGATGCGAGGACCACATCGCCACGCCAATGGAGTATCAGAAGGTGCCTCGCCACGGTGCGGCTCAACTCACGCGGGCGCAATTCATTGACTCGCTCGGCGCCCATACCGTCCGGGACCGCTCCCCTGAGGCCTCAACGGTCGCCTTGAAAAACGACAGAGACCTGCTCAAATTTCGCCAGAGCGGCGCGCGCCGCACTCCAATGTTTGATCCTGGCCGTTCATCGGAATTCCATGCGCCGACTGATTCTCATCGCAACCGCTACGTCCCTCGCTGTCGTCGCCGCGTGCAGCGAGCCGACGGCGACCGCTGATCGCACGGCGACTGCGCCGAGCGACGCGAATGCCACGACCACCGCACCGGTCGCGGAACTAGTCCACGTCAAGATCCGAAACGATGCGCAATCGTGGACATTGCGAAAGCTCAGCGTACTTCCGCACAACACGCACGACGATTTCTGGGTCGTGCGGTTCGGTACCGTGGGCCTCAAGCAGTCCCGGGAGTCGCATCAAACGGTCGAGCTGAAGAAAGGTGAATCGTTGACGGTGGATTTCAGTGTGATCGGTTCGATCAAGGGATGGCAATCAAAGGTGCGCGCGGCGGCGGCGTTCACCGGGGCGGTCGCGGCCGGCGCGAAGATGCCAGAGCCTCGCTTGCTATCGTGCGGCCCGAAGGAGTGGCGACGTGTCGCCGCGCACGAATACATCGTCGAATTCCAGATGTCGCAGGAGTCGCGCGATGCGCTCTCCAAGCCACTCTGCCGCTGAGCTCGTCGTGCGAGGCGGCAAGGTCCACTCGGGAGCCGTCGGCAAGGCACCATCGCCTTCTCCGGATGATCGGGTCCCCAGCACGCGCCGTGTCGCGCAGCCGGCGCGCTGACGTGAGTAGTTAGCCCTCATCGCACCACGCGGCGGTGAAGTCGATTTCACCGCCGCGAGACGTAGAGCGCACCGCCAATTCCCGTCGCTGGATGGATGCCGCCACCAAGTCTCAGTGAGGTGCGGCGGCGAGTTCCTTCAGGGTACGAGCCAGGACGCGTACCTTTCCAGCGTCGCTCGAGCCGCGTGCGTCCCGATCGAGCCGCGTCGCCAACTGCGTCAGTGCCGCTCGGCGTTGTGCTGCCGCCTTACCCTCCGCCGACGACAACCCCTCCCGTGCCGCGGACACCTTGTCCGCCGTGAGGCCATTCGACCGCTCGAGCTGGTCGACGTAGGCGCGCGCTAAGGCGAAGGTCGGCGGCCAGATCAGCTTGGGTTGTCCCTGCACATTGAGATAGTCGAAGTGGACGGACTTCGCGGCGTCGATCTCGTTCTGCGAGATGGACGCGCTCGGCGTCAGCTCGAAAATGTCGAGCCCGCGACCAATCTCAGAGCTGACCATCACACCGTTGTACCAGTAGACAGACCATGAGCCGCCATTGCCCATCCGAGTCGAATCGACCGGTCCGCGATCAAAGAACGCAATCTCCTGCGGATGTTTGGTATCGGTCCAATCAAAGACAGAGATACCGCCCTGATACCACGCTTGCACCATGACGTCGCGGCCGGGGATCGGAATGAGCGAACCGTTATGCGCCACGCAGTTCTCCTGTGGCGTCTGCGGCGCGGGCAACTTGTAGTAGCTTTGAAATACCATCTTGCCGTTCTCAATCGTAAAGAGTGCATCGGCGCCCCACTCCTTCGGATCGGTCGCACGGCACTTCGGCGCGCCGCCGCCGCCCCATTCGTCGGAAAAGAGGATCTTCGTGCCGTCGTTGTTGAACGTCGCCGAATGCCAATACGAGAAGTTCGAATCGGCGACCGCACCCAGCCGCACCGGATGCGCGGGATCGCGAATGTCGAGCAAGAGACCGTAACCACCGCACGCGCCACCAGCCAAGCCGACCGCCGGGTAGACCGTGATGTCGTGGCATTGGGTCGGACCGGGTTTCGGGCCCGTCGTACTTCCCGGCCGCTGGCCCATCATGGCCGCGACCATGTCCGGAAGGGCGGCCCGCAGTGCCGCGCTATCTGCACCGGTCGGAGCGCCCGTTCCGTTGCGCGCCTTGACGACGCTGTCGAGCATCGGACGGGTAAAGCCAGAGGGGAGGATCATCTCCTGCCCTCCGATGTTCGCGATGAAGTCCCCTCGCGCTCTCGCGGCAGCGAGCTCGGCGATGTCGTCCGGCGCGGCACCGTGTGTCTTTGGCGCCGTCAGATCATTGAAGATCCGCGGCGAGCTGTAAATCGCTGCGCGATCCGGATGCGCAAGCGGCACCTTGATCACTTCGATGCGGAAGAGTGCCGAGTTCGGATCCTTGTCCGGGGTCGCGCTGACACATCCGGGCAGCTCGCTGGGCGACCGGATCGGCGCGGACCCCGACACGTACACGTAGACATTGTCCTTGTCCTTCGGATCGACGAGCACCGTGTGCGTATGCGAGCCGCGGCACGTCTGCACGTTCGCCACGTTGCGTGGATGCGCAATGTCCGTGATGTCGAAAATGCGAACGCCGCGAATACGTTCGGCGCTGACCGTATCCTTGACGCCCTGGTTGCCGCAGTCGATCCGCCCGGTGTTTCCCTCGGCGGAGACAAAGAGCAAGTTCTTGTAGACCGAGACATCGCTCTGCGACGCTGGACAGTAGTTCGCGACCTTGAGCGAAGGCTGGCTTGGGTTGGAAATGTCCCAGATCTGATAGCCGTTGTAGTTGCCCTGAATGACATAGTTGCCTTTGAACGCGAGATCGGAGTTCGTGCTGCCGAGAAACTTCTCGGACGGCGGCGTTTTCGAGAGCACGCGCAAATTCCACGAGGCTTCGGCCGCATCCATCAATCCGGCGCGGAGACCGACGCGCGGATCTGGACTCGGTGGCGACGAGGACTGCGACTGCGCCACGGTGCATACGAAAAGCGCGACCGGCAACGACACGAGCACGCCGACGATCGAGCGCGCGACAGAGCGGTGAGATCGCTTCATGAGGTCCATCGGCAATTCCTCGGCAGGGCAGGGTATAGCGTGCAGGATACTCACACGAGCTTCAGTGTGAGTGGCTTTCGATGAGGAGAGCAAAGAGCATCCGTTCCATTCGTGCGATCTCGGTCGACTGATCCACGTTGACGTCGGACGCGAACTTGAATACGGTCTCGTCCTGTCCGGCTCCATACGTACCGAATAATTCCTGCACCATGGCGACGGCGCCATTGTGGTGCTGAATCATGAAAGTGAGGAACAGTCGGTCGAAGTCCGGGCCGGTCGCGGCATCCAGCTGCCTCATCTGCGATTCGGTGAGCATGCCCGGCATCAACATCACATGCGCCACGCCGTCCATCATCATTTTCATGCCGGCCGCGGTCGCGTCCGGCACCGGCTGCCGCCGATCGTTTAACCATCGCTGCATGATGACAATCTCGTCCTGCTGCGCGTTGATGATCCGCTCGGCCAACGTGCGCACCGAACTGCTCGCGCCGTGACTGGACGCCCAGCGCCCCATGGCGATCGCTTGAGCGTGATGACCGATCATGCCGGACATGAAGCGAACGTCCGCGGCCGTATAGGGATACCGTGCGCTATCGGCGCGCGCCTTCGCGATGGCGGCGAGGTTACTCTTGCTGCTAGCAATTGATTGCTCAGCGGTCTGCGCCACTGCAGCTGTCGCATGACTTCCGGATGCAATGACGATTGTCGCAACGCCGGCGGTCGCGGTCCGGAACATCGTGGAGCGTCGCATCACGAACAGTCTCGTGGGAAGTAAGCGGGACTCCTGGGCGGTCTGTGCCCACCATAGTTGATAGTACGTGCGCATCAGGTGGCTGGAAAGCGGCCGCCCTCATCGCGGACTTTACTCAGGTTGCTACCCCAGCCGGCGAGCGGAACACGGACCGGAAAGCCAGCTTCGCTGAGTGCCAAACCGCGCGAACTAAGAGAAGGAGAAGGATCAACACGAGTAATGCAACGAGCATTGATACGACGGGATGGTGCCACACGCCGACGAGCAGACCGCTCAAGAAACCGAGTTCCGAAATATTCGCGGCGGCGTTGGTGAATGGCTCAGGCGAGGCGTCGATGGAATAGCGCAAGCCGAGCTTTGTACCCGCGGTGATGACCGAAAGACCGCCTCCGAGCAGTGCGGCTG
>JALZAE010000216.1 GCA_030948535.1 Gemmatimonadota bacterium
ATTGTATACGAGCCGCCGCTATCCCCATCCTTATGTGCACATCGACGCGCGAGGCAAGCGGGCTCGCTGGCGTAGTTAGCCGTATTTCCGGCTCTCGCGCCTGACGTCGATCCGACGAGGCGCGACAAATGCCGATGAACGACTTCCTGCGCGAGCGGATCATTCGAAAGCTCGACGCACTGCCCGATGAGCGAGGATATCAAATCCTCGACTATCTCGAATTCCTAGAATCAAAGTACGCCGAGCGTACGAGCCAGACGCCAAACATCTTTCAGCGATTCGCTGAAGGCGTCGAGGACACCATGCGCGCGGGACGCATCTCGGCCAACACCATCGGCGAGACGATGGGGCTGCTCAACAAGGCGATGAGCGTGCTCAACGGTGCGGCGGCGGCCGGCAAGTCGGTCGCCAGCGACGTGGTCAGCGCCGTGTCGCGACCGGCGACTGCGCCCACTCCGACGCCTGCTCCCGCTCCGTCGACTCCGCCAATTGCTCCCGTTCCGCCGACTCCGCCAACGCCTCCCACCGCGCCGGCATCAACCGTGGACATGGCACCTCCGGCAACACAGTTTACGCCACCGCCGGCACCGCCACCACCGACACCACAAGCACCGCAGGGAGAACCCGTAGCGTGACCGCAGCTCGACGTTCCACTGGACGTGCCAAACGCGCGACGATCGCGATTGACCCGCGAGAGGCGAAGACGCCGCGCGCCGGACTAAAGCGCACCGTGCTTGGCACGATCCGGCACCTGCCGGCGTACGTGCGCCTTCTCTTCGGACTGATGACCGACCGTCGCGTCTCCTTCGTCGACAAGCTGCTTGTAGGCGGCGCCATCGCGTACATCATCTCCCCGCTCGATCTGATCCCGGATTTCATTCCGTTTCTGGGCGAGGTCGACGACGTTTATTTCTTGATGCTCGCGCTGCAGCGCCTTACCGCGAACGCGGGACGCAAGGTGCTCGTCGATCACTGGTCGGGCGATCCCGACGAGCTGAGTGACCTCAGCTTCCAACGCGTCTTCTCCGCGGCGGCGTTCTTCCTTCCGCGATCGATCCGGCGGCAACTCAACCGGATGGGGAAGAAGCGCGACGCGTAATGCCGGGCTCGACGCCTAGACTTCCGCCGCGGTAGCCCCTAACTTCTGCTATGGCTACCAGAACTCGCTCAGGAATCAGGCCCGCCGGCTCCGTTCATTCGGAGGGCGGGCCTTCGCGTTTAGAGGGCTCTTCCGCCAACGGTGTCTCGCGCGTCCGGGTGGATGATGTGCTCACCTTCGATGACGTGCTGCTCGTGCCGCGTCACTCGACGACGCATCCGAAAGACTGTGATACCAGCTCGCGCTTTTCCCGCGGCATCACGCTCAACGTTCCACTCGTCTCGGCGGCGATGGATACCGTCACCGAATCGGAGATGGCGATCGCAATGGCGCGGTCGGGCGGCATCGGCGTCATCCACAAGAACATGTCGATCGACCGGCAGGCGGCCGAGATCGACCGGGTGAAGCGCAGTGAGAGCGGCATGATCATGAAGCCGATCACGCTCCAGCCGGACGCGACGCTGCGCGATGCCAACAGGCTCATGATGAGCTTCAAGATCTCCGGCGTGCCGATCGTCGACCGTGACGGAACGCTCGTCGGCATCATCACCAATCGCGATCTCCAGTTCGAGCGCAACCTCGATCGCCCGCTCCGCGAAGTCATGACCAAGGACCGGCTCATCACGGCGCCGGAAGGCACCACGCTCGACGAAGCCGAGAAGATCCTGGCGCAGTTTCGCGTCGAGAAGCTTCCGGTCGTGGATGGCGAAGGAAAGCTGCGCGGCTTGATCACCGTGAAGGACATCCACAAGCGCCGCCAGCACCCGAACGCGAACAAGGACAAGCATGGCCGCCTTCGCGTCGCGGCGGCGATCGGCGCCGGCGGAGACTATCGCGAGCGCGCGAAAGCGCTGATCGACAACGGGGTCGATGCCCTCGTGATCGACACCGCGCACGGCCACTCCGAGGGCGTGCTGGCGGCGACGGCGATCATCCGGGAAGCGTTTCCGGACGTGCAGCTTGTCGCCGGGAACATCGCGACCCGCGAAGGGGCCCGCGCACTCGCCGAGCGCGGCGTGGATGCCGTGAAGGTCGGCGTGGGCCCGGGCTCGATCTGTACGACACGCGTGGTGACGGGCGTCGGGGTGCCGCAGCTGACCGCGGTGTTCGACGCCGTCGAAGGCGCCGGCGACATCCCCGTCATCGCCGACGGCGGCATCAAGTACTCGGGCGACATCGTAAAGGCGCTCGCCGCGGGCGCGTCATGCGTGATGATGGGGTCCATGCTGGCCGGCACCGAGGAGTCGCCGGGCGAGGCGTTCCTGCTCGAGGGACGTCGCTTCAAGATGGTGCGCGGCATGGGCAGTCTTTCGGCGATGCAGGACGGCAGCGCGGATCGATATTTCCAGGAAGGGGAGATGTCGTTGAAGAAGCTCGTGCCCGAAGGGATCGAGGGGCGCGTCCCGTATAAAGGCCCGGTCGGCGACGTGCTCTTCCAGATGGTGGGTGGACTGCGGAGCGGCATGGGCTATGTGGGGTGCGGCAACATCAATGTGCTCCGCACCGAAACGGAGTTCGTGCGCATCACCGCCGCGGGCCTTCGCGAGTCGCATCCGCACGATGTGCAGATCACGCGAGAAGCGCCCAACTACTCGTTGTGATCGCGCACGCGTTCCACCCTTACGTTCCTTGACAAAAGTTCGCCGGTCGCGGACCTTTGCGCCCGTACGTCCCGCCTAACGATGGACTAAGAGTCGTAGCTCGCGGTCCTCGTCTTCCGTTCTCGGTACGATACCCAAGGCACTTCTCCCGACAGGCACCACGGAGATCCCGGATGAGCTTGTTCGCTCGAAAGTCCATTGCCTCGCTACAGGTCGAGGCTGGCGCGGAAGGGGCCGATTCCCTGAAGCGTGCACTGACCGCCACCAACCTCACGATGCTCGGCATTGGTGCCATCATCGGAGCGGGCATCTTCGTTCTAACCGGAACGGCCGCGGCGCAGCACGCCGGACCCGCCGTGGTGCTGTCGTTTATCGTGGCGGGCATCGGCTGTCTCTTCGCCGGTCTGTGCTACGCCGAGTTCGCGGCAATGATTCCGATCGCCGGCAGCGCGTACACCTACGCGTACGCGACGATGGGCGAGTTCGTCGCTTGGATCATCGGCTGGGATCTCATTCTCGAATATCTGTTCGGCGCGGCGACGGTGGCCGTTGGCTGGTCCGGCTACTTCACCGCGTTCATGAAGGAGCTCGGCTGGGACATCCCCGTGCAGTGGTCGTCGGCGATGTTCGCGGTCCAGGGCGCCGGCACGCACATCATTCGCGATCCGAGCGGGGGCATTCTGAACATTCCCGCCATGATCTTGATCGCGCTGATGACGTCGCTGCTCGTGATCGGCATCAAGGAGTCCGCGCGCTTCAACAACTTCATCGTGATCATCAAAGTCGCGATCGTCATTCTGGTGATCGGCTTTGGATTCATGTACGTCAACAAAGACAACTGGCACCCATTCCTGCCGCCGAACGTCGGCGAGTTCGGGGCCTTCGGTTGGACCGGCGTGCTGCGCGCGGCGGGCGTAGTGTTCTTCGCCTACATCGGATTCGACGCGGTGTCGACCGCGGCGCAGGAGGCGAAGAATCCTCAAAAGGACATGCCCAAAGGCATTCTCTACTCGCTGCTCATCTGCACCGTGCTGTACATCTTGATGGCGCTCGTGATGACCGGTCTCGCGCCGTACAAGGAGCTGAACGTACCGCACCCGGTGTTCGTCGCGATCGAGAAAGCCGGCCCCGGACTGGTGTGGCTGCGCTACTTCGTCAATGTCGGCGCGATTCTCGGTCTTGCCTCGGTCGTGCTGGTCATGTTGATGGGCCAGCCGCGCATCTTCTTCTCGATGTCGCGCGACGGTCTGCTGCCGCCGGTATTCGGCAGGGTGCATCCGCGCTTCAAGACGCCGTACATCACGACGATCGTCACCGGCATCGTGGCCGGTATCGTCGCGGGCCTTTTCCCGATCGGCATTCTCGGCGAACTGGTCTCGATCGGAACGTTGCTCGCGTTCGTGATCGTCTGCGGCGGAATTCTCGTGTTGCGCTACAAGCAGCCCGACCTGCCGCGGCCGTTCCGTACGCCCTTCCTCCCATGGGTACCGGTTCTGGGCATCCTCATCTGCTTCGGCCTGATGGGTTTCCTCCCGGGCGACACCTGGATTCGCTTGATCGTGTGGATGGCGATCGGTCTGATCGTGTACTTCACGTATAGCAAGTCGCACTCGTACGTGCAGCGCGGAATCACGCGACCTGCTTCGGGCGACTAGACGGGCTGGCGGTTATCTTTCTTCGCGGCGCCCGCATCTCGCGGGCGCCGCGTTGCAATTGAGCCCGGGTGATTTTGCGTGGCCACTTCGATCGTCGATCTGCTCGCCGTTCCAGGCGTCCGCCGCGCGTCTATCGAGCGCATCGGCGAGATGCTCGTGCCCGGCACGGCGGCGGTGCTATCGACGCACATCAACGCCGACGGCGACGGCTGCGGCTCGGAGACGGCGCTGGCGCGCCTGCTTGCCCAGCGCGGCATCCCCACCCGCATCGTCAATCCGACGCCGTGGCCGGAGATGTTCTCTTTCCTCCTTGGCGACGATGTCGTCGAGGCGAGCGCGAAGGGCGCCAAGTCGTTGCGAGACGCCAAACTCCTCCTCGTCCTCGACATCAGCGACGTGAAGCGGCTCGGCACGCTCGCTGACACCGTGCGTGGGCTCACGGTGCCGAAGGCGGTGATCGATCATCACGTGCCGGGCGACGAGCCCGGCGCCGAGGTCGTCCTCGCCGATGCGACCGCCTGCGCGACCGGGGAGCTCATCTTCGACCTGGCGTGCGTGCTCGGCCTCGAGATCACGCCGGCGATCGCCCGATCGATTTATGTCGCGCTGCTCACCGATACCGGCGGTTTTCGCTTCAGCAACACGTCGCCGCGCTGTCACGCCATTGCCGGCCAACTGTTGGCGCGTGGTGTCGATCCCGACGAGATGTACCGGCGCATCTACGCTTCGCAGTCGCTCGGCCGCGTCCAGCTTTTGCGCGATGCGCTGGCGACGCTCGAGAACGACGCGGAACACGGGCTCACCTGGCTGTCGATTCCCGCCGGCGCGCTCGAGCGCTACGACGTGCGCCAGGAGGAGCTCGACGGCATCGCCGAGCATGCGCGATCGGTCGCGGGCACTCGCATGGCGCTTTTCTTCCGCGACCTTGGACACGACGCCGTGAAGGTGAGCTTTCGCAGCACCGGCTCGGTCGACGTCAACGCGTTCGCGCGCCAATTCGGCGGCGGCGGCCATGCGAAAGCATCGGGGGCAATGATACCGGGCTCGCTCACCGACGTTGAGGCTCGCGTGCTGGTCGCGGCGCGTGCATTCCTCGGCACCGGCCAGTAGTCGAGTATCGAATCCCTTCTTTAAGGCGCCGCGCGTCTCGACCTTCCGAACATGTCCTGGCTACACCGTCGTGATGATGCGGCGATCGAGCAGCGCATTCGCGCTGCGCTCGATGCCATTCCCGAGGTACTTCGCAATGAGTCGCTGTCGGTCGAGCTGATCCAATGGATTGGCGACGATGGAACGGCGGTACTCCGTTTTCACGGCGATTGTCCCGACTGCGAGATGACGGCGAAGACGTTCGTGCACGGGGTGGAAGCTCACGTGCGGTTAAAGGTGCCGGAGATTCGGGAAGTTCGTGTCTCTGATGAAGTGAGGTCGTAGCCGCCGTGGCCGACACGATGCAGGAGCGCGTGGCGAAGGCGCTTGCGGCAGTGGTCAATCCACGGGTGAGCCAAGACGTCATTGCCGCGGGAATGATCCGCGATGTCGCCACTACGCTGGACGGCAAGGTGCGCTTCACCATCTTGCTCGCCGCGCAGGATCCCGCGTCACTCGTGCGCGAAGTGCGACAGGCGGTCGAGCGCGTCGATGGCGTCACCGAAGTCCGCGTCGACGTGAAGGATCCGTCGCAGGCGAAGGCGTCGGCGCCGAACGCGATGCCGGGCCGGCCCGCAACCTCGCGCGCGCTCCCGGTGATGAACGAGGCACCGCAATCGAAGCAGTCCGCGGTATCCGCGCCGACCCCGGTGACGTATCCGAATCTCGGCCGAGTGCTGGCGATCTCGAGCGGCAAGGGTGGCGTCGGCAAGTCGACTGTGGCCGTCAACCTCGCGATCTCATTGGCGAGAACCGGTGCGCGCGTAGGCTTGATGGACGCCGACATCTACGGACCGAACATTCCGATGATGATGGGTGTGAACGAGCCGCCGCCGGTGAAGAACGAGAAGATCCAGCCGCTCACCGCGCATGGCGTGAAGTTGATGAGCATCGGATTTCTCGTCGAGCGGGATCAGCCGGCCATTTGGCGCGGACCGATCGTAATGAAGGTGATCACGCAGTTTCTGCGCGATGTAGAGTGGGGTCAGCTCGACTATTTGCTGGTCGACATGCCGCCCGGCACCGGCGACGCACAGCTCTCGCTCGTGCAAGCGACGCATGTGAACGGCGCGGTGATCGTCACGACGCCACAGGAAGTCTCGACCGGTGACGCGCTGCGCGGCGCGAAGATGTTTCAGCGCGTCGGCGTTCCCGTGCTCGGCATCGTCGAGAACATGAGCTTCTTCGCCTGTCCGCACTGCGGCGAGCCTACGCCCATCTTCGGCACCGGCGGCGGCAAGCGGCTCGCCGACGAGCTTGGCATCCCCCTGCTCGGCGAGATTCCGCTCTATCCGCAAGTTCTTGTCGGAGGCGACACGGGTGTGCCGATCGTGCTCGCCGAGCCGGATTCGGTGGCCTCGCGCGCGCTGGTCGTCACGGCGCAGCGCATCGGTGAAGCGATGGGGGCGATGGCCGCGGTATGATCGATCCGGTCGACACCGACGCCGGTCTCACGCGGCCGCTGGAGATGGATCCGGCGGCCGCGTTGCCGTTGAATGCTCGCGACGGCGCGACGACGATCTCGCTCACCGATACCGCCGCGCACCGGGCGCAGATCGTCGAAGGCTCGATCGCGCGAGCGATCTTCCGGCTCGCCGCGCCCGCCGTTGCGTCGATGTTGTTGATGACGGTGTTCTTCACGGCGGACGCCTATTGGGTCGGCACGCGCATCGGACCGCAGGGGATGGCTGCCGTCTCGACCTCGGTGTTCTGGGTGTGGATGTTCATCTCGGTCGCGGAGCTCGTCAGCGTCGGCCTCACCGCCGTCGCCGCGCGACGGTTCGGCGAGCGCAATCATCAGCTCGCGGTGAGCGCGATCTGGTCGGCGATGTGGCTGGCGCTCGCGCTCGGCGTCGGCATTGCGATTCTCGGACTGCTCGAGCTCGATCGCATGCTTGCCCTGATGAACGCGCCGGCCGACGTCGCCGCGCTCGGCAAGAGCTATCTCAGTGTGTATCTCGTCGGCGCGCCGCTCATCTTCGGATTCTTCGCCATCGACGCGGCGTTCCGCGCGTCGGGCGATACGCGCACGCCGTTCGCGCTGCTGCTCGTGTCGGTCGCCGCCGCGGTGGTGCTCGACCCGATTCTCATACTGGGTATCGGACCCGCGCCAAAGCTTGGCATCGCGGGCGCCGCCGTGGCGACGATCGTCACGCGGGGCACCGCGTTCGTCGCGGGACTCGTGATGCTGGCACGGCGCGGGATGATCAAGCCGCAGCCGATCTCCTGGCAGCAGGTGCGAGCGATCGTGCGCGTCGGTCTGCCGACGGCCGCGACCGGCGTGCTCTTCAGCGTCATCTACGTACTGTTGACGCGCATCACCACGCGCTTCGGCACACCCGCGCTCGCCGCCATCGGTGTTGGGCATCGCGTCGAGAGCTGGTGGTACATGGTCGGCGTCGGACTCGCCGGCGCCGCGGCGGCGATCGTCGGACAGAACCTCGGCGCGCGCGAAGTCGGCCGCGCCGAGCGCGCCGGATGGATCGCGATGGGCTACGCCTCGGCCATCGGCGTCATGGGATGCGTGTTCGAATTCATCTTCGCGCTGCCGCTCGCGTCGGTATTCACCAACGATGCTGCGACGGCCGCCGAGGGCGCGCGCTATCTGCGCGTAGCCGCGGCGTCGGCGCTGTTTGTCGGAGCGGAAGTGGTCGGGGAGGGCGCGCTCGGCGGAGCGGGTTGGACCTTGCCGCCGATGCTGACGTCGACCGCCTTCACGGCGCTCCGCATCCCGCTCGCGGCGTGGGCCGCGCCGCGCTACGGCACCACCGGCATCTGGGCGACGATCTCGATCACGGCGATCGCGCGGGGCATCGCGATGGCGCTGCTCTGGCGCTCCGGCGGTTGGAAGCGCAAGACTGTGTAGCCATGCGGCCGATCATCACGCTCACCACCGATTTCGGGACCGCCGATGGATACGTCGGCGAGATGAAGGGCGTGCTGTTGGCGATGGCTCCGGAGGCGCACCTCGTCGACGTGAGTCATGAGATCGCGCCGCAGGATGTCGAGGGCGCGCGGCTCGCAGTGGCCCGCATGTGGCGGCGCTTCCCGGAGCACACCGTCCACGTGGTTGTCGTCGATCCTGGCGTCGGCAGCGAGCGCGAGGCGCTGGCCATTCAGAGCGATGGCCGTTTTCTCGTCGGTCCAGACAACGGCGTGCTCTCGGCGGCGCTGCTGATTCCCGGTGCGCGCGCCGTCTCGCTCTTGGTTCCGT
>JALZAE010000226.1 GCA_030948535.1 Gemmatimonadota bacterium
GGAAGCAGCTCGCGCGCTCGTCGCTCATCGCCTCGGGCGCGGGCGCTGTAGCGTTGCGAGCGCTGGACGACGACGGACCCCCCGCCGATCTCGCATCGCGACAAGTTGCCGATCGCATTGCTTCGCATTCCAGCATCGCTCGCGCCGCCATGCACGGTTTGCGAAGCGCCGCCGCCGCCCGCGCGCTCGCCACCCTCGCGTTGCTCGAATGCGAGCCGGCGCTGGCCGGCGAGGAGCGACCCGAGATCATCGCCGCGCTTGCCGCGATGATCGAGCGCGGCGCACGGCAGTCGGCGTCGCGCGACGTCAGGCCGACCGACCGAGCGAAACGCGACGCGCACGAAGAGCGTCGCGATCGCGACACAAACGACATTGCGGGCGATGATCCCGACGCCGCAAGCCAAGACGATCGCGCCGGCGCCACAACGGCGTTTGGCGGACTTCTATTCCTGTTGCACCTCGTCCGCGCGCTCGAGCTGCCGAAGAGCGTACTCGCCGAGCCTCGTCTGGCCGCGCGGTCGCTGCGCTGGACGATGCACCAAATCGCAATGGCTCTCACGCCCATCGATGCGGCGGATCCGGCGGCGCTCGCGTTTGCCGGAGTCGCTCCGCGCACACGTCCGCCATCCGTGGCCGAGCCGCCGGCAACGCGCGATGAGATGGCGGCGATCGAGATGCTTCGCGACGCGCTCATCGCCGCGCTGCGCGCCCGCATCAACGCGACGCGCGGCGAGAGCGACGCCGCCATCGTCCGCCGCGTCGTGACGCGCACGGCCAAGGTCGTCGCCGATCCCGCGTGGATCGAGCTTCGCTTCTCTATCAACGACGCGACGACCGACCTCCGCCGCGCCGCGCTCGACTTCGATCCCGGTTGGCTTCCGTGGCTCGGCGTCGTCGTGAGGTTCGCCTATGTCTGACCACACGAGGGAGCGCGTGCCGCTGGGCATGGGGATCGCCGCGGCCGAGCGGCTCTCGCGCGAGGTGGCGATCCTCGCCGGACGCTTGGCGACGCTGCTCGGGCAGACCTCCGTCGCGCACGAGGATTCGGTCGCCGCCGGCGTCGCCTTCTTGCGGTCGGTGGCCGAGCCCGCGGCGGGCGAGCGATCGCTCTCCGAGCGCATAGCGGCCGGCGGGCACGAGATCACGTACCCGCTCGATCGCATCGCCGGCGCGTTCGAGCTCGCGCCGGTGGAGATCGATCTCCTGTTGCTCGCGGGCATGGCCGAAGAGCACGAAGGATTCGCGAGCCTGTTCCGCACGCTGCACCCGCGCAGCGAGCCGCGCCCGACCGCCGGGCTAGCGACGCAGCTCATCTGCACCACGGCGCGCGAGCGCTTGGTGATGCGTGAGCTGCTGAGCACCGGCGCCGCGGTCCGCAGCGGCGCGCTCGTACTGAGCGACGATGCCCCCTTCTTCGAACGCACGCTTACGGTCGCGGACTCTCTCTGGGCGGCGCTCGGCGGCGTCGATCTCTGGCCTTCCGGTGTGAGAGCGCTTGCCTCGACGGCCGCGATGGTCGGACTGTCCGATTGGCTCGCCGGCGCCGACGTCGCGCGCGCCAGCGCCGCGCTGGCGCGTGGAACGCCATCGCTCGTGCTCGTGGCGGCGGACGACGAGACGATCGCGATGCATCGCGCGACCGCCCTCGCCCGGCACGCCGGGGTTCCCGCCGTCGCGCTCGCGACGGCCACTCCGGCACGCGATGAGCAAGAACGGCTCGTCACGCTTCATGCGACCGCTCGCGGTGTCGTGCCGATCGTTCGCTTCAGCGTTGCCGCCGATGGCGCCGCGGCCGATCCCCCGCTCTTCCGCGACGCGCCGGGCCCCGTGATCGTGTGCGTTCGCGAAGGCGCGATCACTGTGCGCGGCACGCGGCCGGTGATCACGGTACGCGCCGAGCGGCTGTCGGTCCGCGCGCGCGGCCGCTCGTGGAGCGAGGCCATCCCGGAGCTCGCCGACGCCGCGCCCACGTTCGGCGCCCGCTTTTCGCTCGATCCCCACGCGGTGGTGGAAGT
>JALZAE010000234.1 GCA_030948535.1 Gemmatimonadota bacterium
GGCGAGAAGCGCGACGACGAGCAGCAACAGCGGGACCGCGATCAGCGTGATAGGGTCGGCGGGGTTCAGGCCGAACAGAAAAGTCTCGATCAAGCGCCCGGCGAAGAACGCGCCGGCGATGCCGAGCGAGA
Organism: Gemmatimonadota bacterium; assembly: GCA_030948535.1. GTDB lineage: Bacteria > Gemmatimonadota > Gemmatimonadetes > Gemmatimonadales > Gemmatimonadaceae > JALZAE01. Next base: position 132 of record JALZAE010000234.1, read on the forward strand.
CACCGACACCCACGAGCACGACACCGTCGCGAGCGACGAGACGCACGACGTCACGCGCGGTAGCGCCGAGCGCCATGCGGACGCCGAACTCGCGCAAGCGCTGAGTGACGCCGTAGGCGAGCACGCCGTAGAGTCCCGTCATCGCCAGCACGAGTCCGACCAGCGCAAAGCTGCCGATGAGGAAGGCGCCGGTGCGCTGCGGGATCACCCACTTCGTCACGTCGTCGTCGAGCATGGTTGGATGCTCGAATGCGATGTTGGGATCGAGCGCGGTCAACTGCTCGCGTGCGGCGCGCAGCGCGCCGTCGGTAGTGCCGCGGGGACGGAGAAAGAGCTCGGGAGCGAGGGTGCCGTGCTGGGCGAACGGGAAGTATGCGAAGGCGTGCTCGGATTCCTGCAGCGTCGTGTACCGGCCGTTGCCGATCACACCAACGACCGTGAGTCGAGTACCGCCGCGCAATATGCGATGGCCGACGGCCTGTCGCGGCGAGTCGCTCGGCCAGAGGCGCCGCGCGAGCGTCTCATTGATCACCGTGACCAGCACCGCGCCGGCGCTGTCCGCAGCCACGAAGGTGCGGCCGGCGAGGAGTGGAGTTCGAAGGAGCTCGACGAATCCGACGTCGGCCCTGCCCCATTGCGTCGATACACTGTCGTCGGGACGGTCGTCGCTTCGAACGTCGTCGAAGCTGATGTTGGTTCCGCCGAGCGGCGCGCCGCTCGCGAACGCTGCCGCGGCAATCTCCGAACGCGACTGCAGTCGCTCGATCAATCGGGTAAAGAGCGTGCGACCACGCGCGCCGTCATAGCCGTGCGGCTCGAGGCTCAGGCGCGCGTGGATGACACCGGCCGAGTTGAAGCCCGGATCGACCGACAGCGTTCGCGTCAACGAGCGAGCGAAGAGGCCGGCAACCGCCAGCAACATCACCGAGAGTGCGACCTGCGCGACGACGAAGAGACTGCGGAGTCGCGACCGTCTGGGTCCCCCCTGAAGGCCGCCTTCCTTCATCGCCGCGGCAAGATCGACGTCCGTCGCCTGGATGGCGGGTACGAGGCCGGCGACGATGCCGGTGCCGAGCACGATCATCGCCGCCACGGCGAGGACGGCCCCGTTGACGCCGAACCCAATCGTCCAGGCAAAGGGAAAGGGCGACTGCCACTGGTTGAACAGCCGCGTAAGCGACGTCGTGAGCACCAGTGCCAGTGCGCCCGCGACGACCGACAGCAGCATGCTCTCGACGAGAAGCTGCCTAACGAGTCGAGCCCGGCTCGCTCCGACGGCGAGACGCGTCGCGACTTCGCGGCCTCGCATGGCCGCGCGCGCGAGCAACATCCCCGCCGTGTTACTTACCGCGATGAGAAGCACGACACCCGCGACGGCGAACAGCATCTTCATGAAACCTACGAGCGGGCCCTGAAGCTCCGCGGAGATCGGCGAGAGCGGCATAGTCCAAGCGTCGACTGCACGCGTCTTCGGATCATCCGGCATCGGTACGCGAGGCGCGGCCATGCGAAGCATGGCGTTCGCACGCTCGACGCTGACGCCGGGCCGTAACCGGCCGAAGATGATCATCCACAGATCGAGACGTCCGGCAACCGCGGCGTTGCCGCCGGCGGCCGGCGCACGCACGTACGACGCCGCCGGTACCCAGACATCGGAGGCGAACATTCCGCCGAAGGCACCGCGAAACCCCCGGGGCGCGACACCGACGATGGTCATCGGCCGGCTGTCGACGTAGAGCGTGCGGCCGATCGCCTTCGGATCGCCGTCGAACACGCGCCGCCAAAAGTCGTACGCGATCACCGCGCTCGGCTCGCCGCCGCCGGAGCGGTCCCAGGCCGCGGTGTAGAATCGGCCGAGCGCGGGACGGATGCCCAGCACCTCGAAATAATTTCCGGACGTGACGAGCCCGGTGATGGACCGAGCGCGATCGCCGAAGCGAAGCGAAAACGCCTGCATTTCCTGAGCGGCGAGTCCGGTGAAGACCGGCGTGACCGCGGCGCGATAGATGAGATAGCGGTCGTACGGAACGGTGAGCACGCCGAAGTCGGTGACGCCTTGATTCGGCCCTTCGCGCCGCTCCTGCACGACGACGAGCGCGTTCGGATCTGCGACGGGAAGATGGCGTAGCACGAGGGCTTCGGCCGCACTGAAGACAACCGTCGTGGAGCTCACGCCAAGCGCGAGCGTGACGATGACCGCCGCGCTGAGCCCGGGCGATTTGCGCAGCATGCGAAGCGCGAATCGCAAATCGGCACCCACGTCAGTGATGATGCGCGCGGCGCGTGCGGCCCGCGTCCGTCCGGCATCCGCGCGGTCGATCCACACCGCGCGCGCCTGACGCGCGTCGCGGCCGCGGCCGCCGCGCAATCGCTGCCGAATGAGCGACAGCGAGGCCATCGCCCCGGCAGGCGTCTCGGCGCCCCGCACGAGTGCGTCGCGCAGATCGCGCGCACGCGGCCATCGCGCTTCAGGTTCGTAGGCGATACAACGCTCGATGGCGGCGACAAAGTCGGCGGGAGCGTCCTGCGCGATCATCGCGAGCGGCACGCGCGGTCCCTTCTTCTGCTCGATCAATCGTTGCGTCGGCGAGGTTGCGTCGAAGGGCAGACGTCCACCGAGCAGCACGTAACCGAGCACGCCGATCGAATAGATCTCGCTGCGCGCATCGAGCGCGGTCTCCCCGAACGCCTGCTCGGGCGCCATGAACTGCGGCGTTCCCCACATTTCCTGCGTCGCGCCGACGCCGGGATCGCGCGTCGGAAAGCCGGCGATGCCGAAGTCGATCAACCGAACGCGTGGGGGCACAGCATCATTCACCGCGCCGGCGCGTTCGAGAATGATGTTTTCGGGCTTGAGATCGCTGTGCAGCACGCCTTCGCCGTGCGCGTAGGCGAGCGCGTCGGCGACCTCGATCAGGACCCGCCGCGCCTCGCGCGCGTCGACCCGTCCGGACTGCAGGCGATCGGCGAGCGTCTCTCCGCCGACGTATGGCATCACCATGTAGACGAGATTGTCCGTCTCGCCAAACGCGAGCACCGGAATGATCGCCGGATGGCTGAGGTTGGCCAACGTGCGCGCCTCGCGGAGCAATCGCGCGCGCTCGTCGGCGCGGTCGGACCGATTCGCGTGAACGACCTTGATCGCGACGACCCGATGCAGCTGGAGCTCGCGCGCGAGATACACCGCGCCGAACGCGCCCCGGCCGAGGGTGCGGATGATCTGGTACTGCCCGCCGATCTCGCGCTCGATCTCGCGGACGTCTGCGGTCAAGGTTGGCGCCTGGTCGAGAGGAGCGGAGAAGATCAGGCGGCTCGCGGAGGCTGTCCAGACGTCGTCGGGATGTTCATGGGTCGCGACACATTCTCATTTGCGCCCCAACCCCAACAGCCCCTAGTCCGCAACCCCGGCCGCCAGTCATCTTGCGTCATGACCAGCTCCGCGCTCGACGCTGTCGAAGAAGTTCCAGTCTGGCTGGAAGTGAACGGCGTGCCGGCGGTGACGTGGATGTGCACGGCGGATCAGCTGGACGCGCTCGTCGTCGGTTGGCTGCACGGCGAGAAGTACATCGAGACGATGGATGACATCATCCGCATGCGACCGTGCGCGCAGGAGCTCGGCTTCTGGGTCGACGTGGCGGACGACCGCTACACGGCGGTGGAACGCTCGGAGCGCAGACGAGTCCTGGCGTCGGGGTGTGGCGCGGTGACGACGATCCTCGGCGCGATGAGCGATGTGGAGCGGCGGCGAGGACCGATTCCGGAAGTCGACACGGCGCAGATGCGATTGCTGTTCAAGGAGCTGTTCGGCCGCGGATCGCGGTACAAAGAGACGGGGGGCGTGCACGCCGCCGCGCTCACCGACGGCACTTCCCTGCTCTACCACGCCGAGGATATCGGCCGGCACAACGCGGTGGACAAAGTGATCGGCTCGGCGATCCTCGACGGTCGTACGCCACACGATTTGATGTTGCTCGTCACGGGCCGCATCTCCGGCGAGCTGGCGTTCAAGGCGGCACGTGCGCAGGTGGCCCTCGTTGCAACGCCGTCGGTGCCGTCGACGATCGCGGTCGACATTGCGCGCGCGGCGAAGATGGCGCTGCTCGGCCGCGCGGTGAGCGGACAGCCGCAGCTGCATCGTCCGTGAGCGCCGACTCGCGCGACCGTGTGACCGGTGTGATCCTCGCGGGAGGCCAGGCGTCGCGATACGGCGGACGTCCCAAAGGATTGGAGCGCGTCGGCGGACGGAGGGTCATCGACCGCGTCGCCGATGCGCTCGCGAGAGCGACTGACGAGCTCCTGCTCGTGGCCAACGACGAGAGGGCGAGCGAGTGGCTGCCGGGCGTCCGCGTCGCGGCGGACGTGCGCAAGGGATGCGGCAGCCTCGGCGGCATCCACGCCGCCCTGGTACACGCCGCCGGTGCGGTCGTGGTTGTCGCGTGGGACATGCCGTTCGTGCCCGCGGCGCTATTGGCCGAGCTGCGGTCGCTGGGGAGTGCGGCCGACGTCGCGGTGCCGTGTAGCGACTCTTCGCGCAGGGGTGTGGAGCCGCTGTGCGCGTACTATGGCACGGCGTGCATCGCGCCGATCGAGCAGCGGATCGATCAAGGCGACCTGCGCGTAATCGGCTTCTTCGATGATGTGCGGGTGGCGCGACTCGAGGCCGACGACGTGCAGCGCTTCGGCGATCCGCGGTTGATCTTTCTGAACGTGAACACGCCCAGTGACCTCGAACTCGCGGAGCGACATGCCACGACCGCCGATGGTGGCCGTGATCGGCAAGAAGCATAGCGGCAAGACGACGCTCACGGTGCGACTC
>JALZAE010000243.1 GCA_030948535.1 Gemmatimonadota bacterium
GCCGAACCCCCGCCGAGAGCTGATGCGGCTGCTGATACGTCGAGCGGTCGGCCACCGTCGCCGGGTCGAAGACGACGACATCCGCGAACATCCCTTCCCGCAATAGGCCGCGATCCGCGATCGACAACCGCTCGGCCACAGCCGCGCTCATCTTCCGCACCGCGTCCTCGAGCGGAATGACTTTTCGGTCGCGCACGTAGTGGCCGAGGATGCGCGGATAGTTCGCATAGCTGCGGGGATGCACCATGGCCTTCGTCGAGTCGGGATCCATGCCGCCGGCGTCGGTGCCGAATTTCATCCATGGCTGCTTCATCTGCAGCTCGATGTTCTCCTCGGACATGAGGAAATACATCGCGCCGAGTCTGCCCTGTTCGGCGAGCGTGAGATCGATCAGCGCGTCGACCCATTCCTTGTTCTGCGCCTGCGCGACTTCCGTCAGCCGCTTTCCCTCGAACGCTTTGAGCTCAGGCGTCTGGAAGCCGACGATCATCACGCCCTGCGGCGTCGCCAGCTGGCAGAGATTTTCCCACGCGGTGCGCTCGGTGAGCACTTCTCCGCGAATCTTCGCGCGCGTCGCCGGATCCTTGAGATTCGAGAGCAGCTTGCCATCGGCCGACGCCCACGGCGGAAGACACGCAGACAGTCCGGTGCCGCCGGCCGTCCACACATACATGTCCGCGCCGACATCCTGCCCGGCCGCGCGCGCCGAGTCGATCTTCGCGATCGCCTGCGGCGCCTTCGTCCAGTTGCGTACGCCGGCGGCCTTGAGATGGTAGATCTCGACCGGTACGTGACCCTCCTTCCCAATGCGCAGCAGCTCATCGATCGCCTGGAGATAGTCGTCGGCCTCCGAGCGCATGTGGCTGATGTAGACGCCGCCGTACGGCGACATCGCCTTTGCCTCCTCGATCAATTCTTCGGTCGATGCGAAGGTGCCGGGCGGATAGATGAGGGCACTCGCGACTCCGAAGGCGCCGTCTCGCATCCCGTTGCGCACCACCGCGCGCATCGTGTCGAGCTCGGCCGGCGTCGCCGCTCCTTGTGCCGCTCCCTTGGCGTACATGCGCACCGTCGTCGCGCCGATGAACGAGCCGAAGTTCGCCGAGGTGCCGTGCCGCTGCATGGCATCGAGCCACTTCGCGAAGCCGTGCTCGCCCGAGAACTCGGGCGGCGCGTGGGCGGAATGATCGACGCTTCCATCGGCCGACTGCGTCAGGGCATTCGCGGGCGCGTTGGTCCACCCTTCGCCCATGATCTCGGTCGTGATCCCTTGCGTGATCTTCGAGACGACGCGGCCGTCGCCGGTGAGAAACGGTTCCCGCGAATGGCTCTGGATGTCGATGAAGCCCGGCGCGACGACGAGATTGGTCGCGTCGATGCGCTTGGTGGCGGCGGCTCGCGCGAGCATCCCCGCGGGCGCGACCCGCGCGATCCGGTCGCCGCGGATGCCGACGTCACCGTAGAACCAGGCGTTGCCGCTGCCGTCGACGATCTTGCCGTGCTCGATGATCAGATCGTACGGAGCGCCAGATACGATGCCGGTGTCCGCCGTCTGAACGGTCTTGCATGCGGCGGCGAAGCAAGCGAGAACGATTGCGAGGTAGCGCGATTTCATAGTTACTCGGCGGAGCAGAAGTGTGGAGGGATGGCCGAATGTGTCGCGCGCGCTACCTCGCCGCCAGCGCGTTGGCGAGCCGCGGCGATCGGCGAAGTGCGCATTCATGCTCGGCTGTTGTCCTTGCACACAAATAACGGCCGTTTCGTTTGATCGGCAACATCCGCTTGATCAAGGGCAACCGTTCATCGGCGATGCCGGAATGGCGGCGAAAATCCAGCGCAACAACGCGCTGGCTTACTCGCTGAAGCCGCGCGCGAGCCGCGACCAGATCGCAGCGGCCCGCGCGCTGTTTTACTCGCGCGTTAGATGCTTCGGCTCACTCGCCGTGCAAACGCGGCCAGCGCCTTCGCGTCAGATCGGGGAATGCGATTCAGCAGATCGCCGATCTCGACTTCGACCGTGAACGCCGCCAGCTCCAAGCGCGCGAGCAGCGGATGGCCGAGCGCGAGCTGCCGGGTCGCTCCACGCAGACTCGCCTGCAAGTTGGCCGCCGTGCCCCGATTGATCCTGCCGGCGTCGAGCAGCTGTTGCACGAACGCGGAGAGCGTCGCCACCCCCTGCGTCGTCGACTGTACGACCACCGTCGCCGTGGATGTTCCGACGCCGCCGTCGTCATCCGTCACCGAAAGCGTGACGATGAACGTGCCGGCGCTCGTGTAGCGATGTTGCAGCGATGCCGACTGCCCGGAGAGCGCGACCGACTGCGCGCCGGAGCCGTCGCCGTAGTCTGCCGACGCGGTCCAGCTATCGGTGCCCGGATCGGTGAACGTGGCCGATGCCGTATACGTCTCTCGGACGAGGATAGTCGCGCCCGCCGGCGACGTCACAGTGGGCGCGACGTTGGCGATTGCCACCATCGCGCTCGACGTGCTGGTCGCGCCAACGGCATCGCTCACCGTGAGCGTCGCCGTGTAGGTGCCATTGTCGGCGTACACATGGGACGGCGTGGCGCCGCTCCCCGACGTGCCGTCCCCGAAATTCCACGTGTAGGTGAGCACGTCACCCACGTCGGGATCGGTCGAGTGCGATCCATCGAATGAGACCGCGGCGCCTTCATTCGCCGAGTACGGACCTCCCGCCGCCGCGACCGGTGCCCGATCGCCGCTCTCGACCAGCCGCTCGATATCATCAGGCAACTTGTCGAGGAAATCGTAGCCGGTCGCTGCCTCGATCTTGTCAACCGTCGTCTGGAACGTCTGCCATGG
>JALZAE010000260.1 GCA_030948535.1 Gemmatimonadota bacterium
GACGCCTGACTTCCGACGCCTGACGCCCCAAAAGAGATCTCCGCCCCATCGCTTCGTCCGATCCAGTTCCGCTGCGACGCCTTGGTGCTCTCGCTCCAGTCGAGCGTGTCGAGATTCCCGAGCAGACGCTCGGCGTAGTCGGTGATGCGAAAGAACCACTGCTCGAGAAAGCGCTGCTCGACCTGCGTGCCGCAGCGCTCACACGCGCCGGCGATGACCTGCTCGTTGGCGAGCACGGTCTTGTCGAAGGGGCACCAATTGACCGCCGCTTTCTTTTTGTATGCGAGTCCTTTCTCGAGCAGCTGGAGAAACACCCACTGCGTCCACTTGTAGTAGCGCGGGTCGGTCGTCGACAGCTCGCGCGTCCAGTCGAGCATCAGTCCGGCGCTCTGCATCTGGCGCCGAAAGTTCGCGATGTTCTGCGGGATGAGCCGCATTGGATGGCCGCCGACCTTGAGCGCGTAGTTCTCCGAGTGAATGCCGAACGCATCCCACCCCATCGGCTCGAAGACGGTGTGTCCCTGCATCCGATGGAATCGCCCGTGAATGTCGGCCCCGGTGAACGCGTACAGGTTCCCGATGTGCAGCCCCTCGGCCGACGGATACGGGAACATCATCAACTGATAAAAAGGACGCGCGCCGTTGGCGAGATCGGGCGAATTGGTGCGCTGCTCCGCCCAGCGCGCCTGCCACTTTTTCTCGGTGGCGGCGGCGTCGTAACGTTCGTCGGTGATCATGTCGTAAAACTAAGACGTTGGGCGTTGGGCGTTAGGCGTCCCATCACTATGGAGCTCCATTGTTGATCGATGTCAGCCACACCGTCGAGCACGGCATGATCACCTACAAGGGTCTGCCGGCACCAATCATCTGCGACTACCTGAGTCGGGAAGCATCGCGTGAGCGTTATGCGTCCGGGACTGAATTCCAGATCGGCAAGATCGAGATGGTGGCCAACACGGGCACCTACGTCGACAGTCCGTTCCATCGGTACGCGGCCGGCAAAGACCTCTCCGAGCTCGCGCTCGAGTCGTTGGCTGATCTCGACTGCGTCGTCGTTCGCGCGACAACACGGCGCGACCGGGTCATCGACCGAATCTTGCTCGACGAATCCGCGCTGCGGGGCAAGGCCGTGCTTGTCCACACGGGGTGGGACGCGCACTGGCGCACTGATCGGTACTTCGAGGAGCATCCGCATCTGACTGGCGAGCTCGCCGAGCGTTTGGTGCGCGCGGGCGTCGCGCTCGTGGGCATCGACTCGTTCAACATCGACTGCACCGACGATGGCACGCGCCCGGTTCATTCCGCGCTGCTCGGCGCCGACATTCCGATCGTCGAGCATCTACGTGGCCTCGACGCGCTACCCGACCGTGGCTCCCGGTTCTTCGCGGTGCCCGTGAAGGTGAGGGGTTTCGGGACATTCCCGGTGCGGGCCTACGCGAAAACGTGAGCCTATCCGTGCTCGCTACTTCGCAGCGAATCCCACCACGTTGCCGCCGGGCTCGCGCAGGTAGATCTCCGTCGTACCGTAGAACGTCTTGTGACGCGCCTTCACCACGGGCGCTCCGGCGACCGCGCGCTCTACGCCGTCGAGGTCGGCCAACGAGCCCAGCTGGATGAACAGCACGACGCTCCGGCCATTCAGCTCCTCGCCGCGCTTCGGATCCTCGGCGAGTACGCTCGCTCTCGTCTGATACATGATCTCGACGCCGTCCTTCTCGACGCCCGCGAAGATGAGCTTGCCGTCGGAGCCTGGGACGAGGTTGTCGGATTTGAAGCCAAGCCGCTCGGTCCAGAACGCGAGGCAGGGCTCGACGGCGTCGACGATAAGTACAGGCGACAGCTTTGTCATCACGTGGGCGGACATGGGCACGTTCCTCGACGCGTGGGTGGGCGTGGGCATCGCCGCGGTGGCGAGCAGGAGAACGCTGGCTGCGCAGAAGCGAATCATGAGAAGCCTCGCGGTTGGCCGAATAGTAGTCTAAATTAGACTAGTGCCTCTGTCAAGGGTTCGCCATCTTTCCCCCAATGCCGAAACGCGCCGACTCACTCACTCTGCCGGACTTGGTCGTGCTCAGCATGCTCTGCGAGCGGCCGATGCACGGCTACGAGCTCAACGTCGAGCTCGAGCGGCGGATGGTCGAGGATTGGGCGGCCGTTTCCCGGCCGCAGGTCTACTACTCGCTCAAGAAGCTGGCGGCGGCGCGCTTCATCGCGTCCGTCGATGGCGAGGCTTCGCTCGGACCGGAGCGCAACGTCTTTCGGCCGACGCCCGCCGGCCGGCACGCGCTCGCGGACGCCCTCGCGCGCGAAGAGTGGGCGACGCAACGGCCGCCTCCCCCCTTTCTCACCTGGCTCGTCCTCTCCTGGCAAGCGCGTCCCGCCGACGCGGCCGCGCTCATTGCGCGCCGGCGTGAGTTCCTCCAGCACGAGCTCGCCACCGAGCGCGCCGCCCTCGCGGCGATCATTGCCGAGACGTCGCCGAATTCCGACGCGGCAATGATCGTGACGCTGACGATCCGGCAATTCGAGTTGGAGCTCGACTGGTTGAGGCAGGTCGCGAAACGACAGCGACCCGCGCCCTGAGCCTAGACGACTTTCCCCGCCAGGACGTCCGCGGTGGTGACCATGCGCACGCCCTGACCTTCCCACGATTCGAGAAGCGCCGGCGCGTCTTCAGGATGAATCGCCTTCGTCGCATCGGTGACGAGAAAAATCGTCGGCACACCACGCTCGATCATTCCCTCGATCGCGAACTTGTTGCAAACGTCGAGCGCGACACCGTAGACGACCACTTCAGTTGGCGCCCAGGTATCGAGCAGCGTCTCGGCGTTCGGGTTCGTGAAGACGTCGAACCAATGCTTGCGCAGGAGCACGTCACCCTTGTGCGCGTAGAGTTGCCGAGCGAGGGCGTTGTGATCGGCGCCATCCGGCTCGATCACCAGCGGCTTCTCGAGCGCGGTCTCAGCGATCTTCTCGGCGCCGGGCGAGCCGCGCATGCAGTGCTCTGGAAAGGTCTCGCGGAAGTCCGGCGCGCTCGACAGCTCGCGGTGCCCCGGCTCGTGATCGTCGGCCGAGGCGATGATCGGGATCGACTTCGCGTGAGCGTATTCCGTCAGCCGCCGAAGATTGTCTTTGATTTGCTCGGCGTCCTTGACGTACAGCTTGCCCGTCGCGTCCATGAAATCGTGCTGGGTGTCGACGTCCCAGAAGACGGCGGGATGATGCACTGAGCTCCGGTGCGCGATGCGCGGTGTCGAGGTGCGAACCTACGGTTGCGGCTCGACACGAAAATTCACCAGACGGCCCGCGCTCTGCTAGTGCGCCGCCACTCACCTTTCGGTCAAGCGCGTACCTCGCACTGCGTGCCGCGCACAGCGTCTCGGTCGTGCCGGGCGCGGGCGATCAGCGCCTCGAGCGAGCCGTCATCCTCTTCGTGATCGCCGCGCGCGATGCCCACGCGGAGGACGATCTCGTGCACGCGGCCCGGCAGCGCGTTCGCCTGCTCCAGCCAGAGCTCGATGCGGCGCTGGATGATCGCCTCGGCGTCGCCGCGAACATCGGTGACGAGCACGACGAACTGCTCGCTGTCGACGCGGGCGAGAATGTCGGAGGCGCGGAACGTGTGCTTGAGAATCTCGGCTGCCAGGAGAATCGCATCGTCGCCCGCCGCGCGGCCATAGGTCTCCGTGATCTCCGCCAGCCCGTCGACGTCCACCGCGACCGCGAAGTACGCCGCGCCGCTGCGATTCACCCGATGCAGGTACTCGCCCGCAACTGTGAGAAATCCGCGGCGATTGTAGAGACCGGTCATTCCATCGATGATCGAGAGGCGCAGCAGCTCATCCCGCGTGCGCTGGCGCTCCAAGGCGTAGCGAATCGCGCGGCGCAGCGAGCGCGGGCTGATCTCCGGCTTCGACAACACATCTTGCGCGCCCGCCTGCAGCAGCTGCTCTTCGAGTGACGCGTCGTCGGACGCGGTAAGCACGACCACGGGAATCGAGTGCGACTGTTCGCGCAGGCGTGCCAGCGCGTCCACACCCGATACGTCCGCCAGCGTCAGGTCGAGCAGCACGAGATCGACGTCGCCGTCGGCGAGGCGCTCGAGTCCGCGGTCGAGCCGCGTGTCGTGTATGACCGTGTACTTCGCGCGCCCGGCGCTCGACGCGTCGTCGAGCAGCGCGTCGCGAATGCGGCGCGCGTCGTCGGCGTCGTTCTCGATCATAAGTATGCTGCGCACGGGAGAGGAAGGCGTTCCCGTCGTCGGGTCTTTCGCGTGCATCGGTACGGCAACCTCGCTGCGGCATGACGAGCAAGGCGCACGAATGCGCGCCACATGTCCGTAGTATCGGCGCCGAGCTACGAATACTGAGTGTTTACCTACGAGCGACTGGCGCTAGCCGGTGCGCCCCTCCAACCAGCCCTCGCGAACTCGCTTCTGCGCGGCGGTGGCGTCGGCCTTTTCTTCGATCGTATAAGCGCGCGCGGCACCCTCGCCGGTGATGACAAGCTTGAGGCCCGCCATGGCGAGCGCGTCGTCCCAGGGGAGCAGCTCCACTCCGCCGACGTACCGGTCGAACCAGGGATGCATGTCCATTCCCATCACTTCGCTCGCCGCGGCCTCGACGTCCGCCTCGGAATAGCCGCGCCCTTGCAGATAGTACGAGGCGTTCGGCTGGTCCCAGCTTCGCGCCTTGAGCGCGCGCGCGATGTCGTCCATCGACTTGGCGTTGTTCGAGCGGCCGCGCGCCATGAGGTCGAGTACCGTCGCGATGGCGGCGCCCTTGGTGTAGTACGAGATCCACACGGTATTGCGCGCGGTCGCCTGTCCCTGCGGCGCGCCATCCCAGAAGGGCGCGTGGAAGGACGCCATGCGCGCCGACGTCTCACGTGCCCCCGGCGTCTCGGTGACGGCGCGGATCGTTCCCGCCACGGCCTGGTAGGTGGACTCCCGGTTCGTGATGCCGGCGCGGTGCAATCCCATTTCGCCGTAGTACTGCGTCCACCCCTCGGCCACCCACAGGCTCGGCTGATACTGCTCGCGCGTGTAGTCGAAGGGGCCGAGCGCGGCCGGCCGCATCCGCTTCACGTTCCAGGTGTGGAAGTACTCGTGCGCCGCGGTGCCGATGCCGGAAAGCACCTCCATTCCTTCTGCCCAGGGGCGCGAGTCGATGATCTCCGTCGAGTACAGATGCTCCATGCCATCGCTACCGGCGTAGCCGATGTTGAACAGGAAGGTGTACGAGTCGAGCGGCGGCGGAGCGATGACGCGGTTCTCGTAGCGCACGATCTTCTCGACGTCGCGCACGAAGCGCGCGCGCTGCCCGTTGTCCGGGCCGTTGTGATGAACGGCGACGCGGTAGAGCCGGCCGTCGACCCGGAACGAGTCCACGGTCACCGTCGGCGCGACCTCGGTCGGCGTATCGATCAACTGATCGTAGTTCGGAAAATCGTATTCCGTCTGGTCGAGCTGCTTGGCAGACCCGTTGATGATGTGCCAGCCGGCCGGCGGTACAATCGTCAGATGAACCGGATCGGGTTTGTGATTCTCGACGTACATGAAGAGCGACGCGCCGTTCCAGTTCGCGTGCGCCGAGTCGAGCACGCTGAAGGTTCCGCTCAGCGTGTTGGAGAACATGCGGTAGCGCACGCGCAACTTGTCGGCGCCGCCGGTGGCAACGCGCCAGAGCGAACCGTTCTCCTTGTCCCACCGCAGCGGCTGGCCATTCCCGGCGGTGACGGTGAGACCCTGCAGGTTTTTGGCGAAGTCCATCTTGGCATAGCGTCCGGGCGACCACACCGGCAGTTGCAGCTTCACCGTGTCGCCGGTCACTCGGCCGACATCGATAGTGACGTCGTACCAATGTGAAGCCGGATCGGGCATCGCGACGCGATAGGAGATGTCGAAGCGCGGTCCACTCTGCGGGGCCGCCGATCCGCCGGCCGACGGATTCTGCGCACAAGCGGCCAGAGCCAGAACGAGGGGAATCGCCAATCGAGTCGAGGAGACGCGGCCTGCCGCGGATGCCAAAAATTGAATCATCATTCACTCTAAAGAGGAAACGCAGATTGATTTGCGGCTCGGCAAATTTTTTTTCACCTTGTCAGTTCTCGGTATCCGCGGCTCACGGCTTGACCATCGTCCCCGAGATGGGCCCCTTCGGCCTCTCCGACGCCTTGTACATGTACGCGCAATCGATGAGCCGAGCGCCGTTCGCATCCGCGGCTGCGTACTGACTCCCCTGATATGCGCATGCGCCGGCAAAGCGTCCGTCTTTCGCGATCGCGTAGTACTGCAGATCGAAGCGCGGACGTCCGTGCTCATCGAGCAGACGCGGCTCCGTCAACGCGATTACCCGCTCCATCACTTTCATCAGTGCGGCTTCCGGTGACGCGCCATTGCGCATCAGCTCCACGGCGAGAAAGGCGCCGCACGCCTTGATGTTCGCCTCGCCGCGCCCGGTGGAGCCCGCCGCGCCGACGGTGTTGTCGCAGTACTGCCCCGCCCCGATGATCGGCGAGTCCCCGACGCGCCCGGGAATCTTCCACGACAGTCCGCTCGTCGTCGTCACCGAGCCGATGTCGCCGCTGGCGGTGACGGCGTTCATGTTGATCGTCCCGTGCGTCCACTTCGCGGCGAGCTCGGCGTGCTCGAGTGCGGCGTCGCTGGGATCGCCCTGCGCACTGCCATTGCCCGAGCGTCCCGCCGGGTCGCCCTTCGGCATGTTGAAATAATTCTGATAGCGCATGCTGCTGGCCTTCCACTTGAGCCAGTCCTGCCTCGACTGCTCGGTGAGCAGATTCTGCTCGTTGAATCCCATGCGCAGCGCGAACTTCTTGGCGTCCTGACCCACCAGGAAGATGTGGTCGGTGTGCTCCATGATCGCCTTGGCCACGAGCGACGGCGTGGCGATTCCCTCCAGCGCGCCGACGGCGCCGGCGCGCTTGCTCGGTCCGTGCATGCACGACGCGTCGAGCTGGACGACTCCCTCTTCGTTGGGCAGCCCGCCGAGTCCGACGCTCTGGTCATTGGGATCGAGCTCCTGGATGTTCACGCCGGCCAGCGCCGCATCGAGCGGGTCGGCCCCCTTCATCAACATCTCGTACGCCTTGGCCACGCCGCGAATGCCGTTGGCCGATGACACCACTGCCGGTCGTCCGGCGAACACAGCCGGCAGATCGCCACGCTCGACGACGGAGAAAATGGCCGACGCCCCGGCGGGGCGAACGATGGTCAAGCCGGCCGCCGCCGCGGCGCCGGCTCCGAGAAACTCACGGCGAGAGATGGACACGACGGGCTCCCAGGAGGGTTCGTCGCTATACTACGCCGAGTTTGGTGTCACGTGCTAGGCACCTGGCGCCGCCATGCGTGAGGCAGTATCTCCGGCGCTCCGCGCTCGTCGACACTCGAACCGCGTCCGCATGACTGAACTGCTCTCCGAGCTTCGCGCCTTCCCGTTTTTCGACGGCTTCGCCGAAGACAACCTGTGGCACCTCGCGCGCCGCATGCACGTCGAGAGCGCCAAGGTGGACACGCTCCTCTTTCGCGAAGGCGAGCCCCGCACGATGTTCGCCATCCTGCTCACCGGCTCGGTTGCGATCGAGAAGGCGCTCGAAGGACGGCCCCAGCGCCTCGCGACGCTCGGCCGGGGCGAAGTAGTCGGTGAAGGGCTGCTGCTCGACGATTCACCGCATGGCACCACGGCGCGGACGCTCGAGCCCACGAGCATCGCGGTCATGCGCGCCGACGATCTCAAGTCGATCACCCAGGAGCGTCCGCCGCTCTACGCCGCGCTCGTCGGTCGCGCCGCGCGCGCGATCTCACAGCGCCTTCGCGCCGCCGACGCGACGCTCATCGGCCGGGGGCGCACGCTCGGATTCGCCGGCGGTGCCACGCGCACCGAGCACGACTTGCTCGGCGTGCGCGAAGTACCGGAGTCGGCGCTCTACGGCGTGCAGACGCTCCGCGCGCTGGAGAATTTCCCGATCACCGGCGTGCCGCTGCGCGATTTCCCCGCGCTCATCGACGCGCTCGCGGCCGTGAAGGAAGCGGCCGCGCTGGCCAACACCGAGTTGGGCTTGCTCGACGCCGAGGTGAGCCAGGCGATCGTGAACGTCACGCGCGAGATTCGCGCCGGCCGGCATCACGAGCATTTTCTCGTCGACATGATTCAGGGCGGCGCCGGGACGTCGACGAACATGAACGCGAACGAAGTCATCGCCAATCGCGCGCTCGAGCTGCTCGGCCGCAAGCACGGCGACTATGAAGCGGTGCATCCGAACAACCACGTCAACATGTCCCAGTCGACGAACGACGTGTATCCGACGGCCGTGAAGATCGCGATCCACTCCAGCATCGACGCGCTGCGCGACGCCATGAACGATCTGGCGCACGCATTCCTCGAGCGGGGCGATCAGTTCCGCGCTTTCCTCAAGATGGGGCGCACGCAGCTGCAGGACGCCGTCCCGATGACCCTCGGCCAGGAGTTCGCCGCCTTCGGTCACACCATCCTCGAGGACGTCGACCGCCTCGGAGAGACGCAGTCGCTGCTCCGCGAGATCAACATGGGCGCGACCGCGATCGGCACCGGCATCACCGCCCCGCCGAAATACGCCGAGCTGGTGCGCCGCAATCTGAGCGAGGTCACGGGGCTCACCTACATCACGGCACCCGACCTCGTCGAAGCTACGGCCGACACCGGCGTCTTCGTCCAGGTATCCGGTGTGCTCAAGCGCTGCGCCGTGAAGCTCAGCAAGATCTGCAACGATCTTCGGCTCCTGAGCTCGGGGCCGCGCGCCGGGCTCGGCGAGATCAATCTGCCGCCGATGCAGCCAGGCTCGTCGATCATGCCGGGCAAGGTGAACCCCGTGATCCCTGAGGTCGTGAACCAGGTGTGCTTCGAGGTCATCGGCGGCGACGTCACGGTGACGATGGCGGCCGAGGCGGGGCAGCTCCAGCTCAATGTCTTCGAGCCGGTGATCGCGTATCGATTGCTCCGAGGACTCGACTCGATGCGGAATGCCTGCGTCGTCCTGCGGGAGCGGTGCGTCACGGGAATCACGGCAAACCCCGATCGCATGCGCTGGTTCGTCGAGAACTCGATCGGCATCGTCACCGCGCTCCTCCCGGTGCTCGGCTACGAGACCTCGACCGACGTCGCGAAGGAAGCGCTAGCGACGGGCAAGAGTGTCTATGATGTAGTGGGCGCCCGCAACCTGCTCACGCGCGAGCAGCTGGATGAGATTCTCAATCCGGCAAAAATGGTCTAGTGAATGTAGATAGAGGTAGGCAGTCGGTAGGCAGTCAGTGCGCAGTCACTGACATCTGACATTTGATATCTGACGTCTGCCCTTTGGACATCTCAAAAACCATTGTGACCAGTTCCCGCCGCCCACGCTTGGATCCATCGGTTTTTCACTTGCCGGTGGACCGCATGCGCGACGGCTACTACTCCGACAAGTATTTCGTCCGCGCCCGCGAAATCCTGCTCGCTGACCACTACAAGCCACACGTCACCATGCAGGTGTTCGGCAAATCGCGCGCGTACCTCGGCGGGATGGATGAGGCCATCGCGATTCTGAAGCTCTGCTCCACCGACTACAGCGGGTTGATCGTGCGCGCGCTCTACGACGGCGACGCCGTCGAGCCGTGGGAGACGGTGATGACGATCGAAGGCCCGTACGACAGCTTCGCCAACCTGGAGACGCTCTACCTCGGCGTGCTGGCCCGGCGCACGCGCGTCGGCACCAACACGCGTCTGGTCGTCGATGCGGCGCGGCCGAAGACCGTGATGTTTTTCCCGGCGCGGCACGATCACTGGCTGGTACAGACGGGTGACGGCTACGCCGCGCACATGGCGGGCGCGATCGGCGTCTCGACCGACGCACAGGCCAGCTGGTGGGGCTCCGAGGGAATCGGTACGGTGCCGCACGCACTCATCGCCGCGTACGACGGCAACACCGTGCTCGCCACGCAGAAGTTCGCCGAGTACATCGACGAGAGCGTGCAGATCATCACGCTGGTCGACTACGAGAACGACTGCGTGCGGACCGCCCTCGAGGTCGCGCGCGCCATGGACGGCCGGCTCTGGGGCGTGCGTCTCGACACTTCGGAGAACCTCGTCGACGCGTCGCTCATTCCGCAGATGGGTGACTTCAAGCCGACGGGCGTCAATCCCCGACTCGTCCACAACGTGCGCGACGCGCTCGATGCGGAGGGCTTCGACTACGTGAAGATCGTCGTCTCGGGCGGCTTCACCGTCGAGAAGATCCGGCAGTTCGAGGAGGGCGGCGTTCCGGTCGACAGCTACGGCATCGGCTCGTCGCTCTTCGGCGGCCGATACGATTTCACCGCCGACATCGTCATGGTCGATGGAAAACCGCAGAGCAAGGCCGGCCGAGCCTCGCGCCCCAATCCGCGGCTGGAGTTGGTAGTGTAGTGATCAGCCTGACAACTGACATCAGACGTCTGACTTCTGCAGTTTTGGGTTTGCCCCCGATAACCAGGCTGATTAGCTTCGTGGCGCACGCGAAATTCTTCACAGGCGCGCTCTTCATGGCGCATCATCGGCACGCTTCCAAGGACGTGGGATGACCCGACACCTCCGGTCGCGCCGAATCGCGTATCTCGCGATCGCGACCGCGCTCACTCTGGGCCTCGCCGCCTGCTCCACGACAACTCCAAACACGACACTCACGCCGCACAGTGAGTTCGGCCGCATCATCGATTGGATCTGGAACGAGACACTGATCCTCGGCACCATCGTCTTCGTCGGCGTCGAGATTGGGTTGATCGTGACGATCGTGAAATGGCGGCATCGCGCGGGCAGCCCGCCGCCGGTTCAATCGCATGGTAACACGACGCTCGAGATCACCTGGACGCTGATTCCCGCCGTGGTGCTCGCCTTCATCGCCGTCCCAACTATCAAGGCAATTTTCCAGACGCAGGCCAAAGCGGCGCCGGGCTCACTGCAAGTCGAAGTGATCGGACATCAGTGGTGGTGGGAGTTCCGCTATCCGCAATACAACATCGTCACTGCGAACGAGCTCTACCTCCCGGTCAACAAGACGGTGAGCTTCGCCCTCAAGACGCAGGACGTCCTGCATTCGTTCTGGATTCCTGAGCTGGCGGGCAAGCGCGACCTGATCTCGAATCGCACGAATTATCTCTGGTTCACGCCGGAGAGCACGTACGCCTGGAACGGCTTCTGCGCCGAGTTCTGCGGCACGTCGCACGCGAACATGCACTTCCGCGTCTTCACCGTGACGCAGGCCGAGTTCGATGTCTGGCGCGCGCACCAGCAGACGGGTCCGGCGTATGCGCCGGCCGCACCTCCAGCGCCCGGCGCACCGGTCGGCGGCCCGACCACTCCGGTCAGCACCGCGGTGACATCGACGGCCGCCTCGACACCGGCCGCCAACGCCGCCGGCCCCGTGACCGCGATCCCTGTCGCGAATCTCCAGACGGGCACCTACGACAAGACCAAGCTTCCGCTGCACGTGATGCCTGCCACGCCGGTCCCCGACGGGCTGACATTTGATGAGAGCGTCATCGGCGACGCCGCCCGCGGCGCGACGCTGTACAAGACCGGCGCCTGCATCGCCTGCCATATGGTGCAGGGCATCTCGCCCGGCAACATCGGCCCGAACCTGACGCACGTCGGCAGCCGCACCACGCTCGCCGCCGGCATCTATCCGAACGACGTCAAGCACATGCAGCTGTGGATCAAGAACGCGCCAAAGATGAAGCCGGGCGTGACGATGCCGGTGTTCGGCCAGGGCCAGATCGATCTGCTCACCGGCAAACCACTGGCGGCCGGCTACTCCGACCAACAGATCGCCGACATCGTCGCTTACCTACAGAGTCTGAAGTAAGGCAATCGCAGCAGGCAGCTGGTTAGCAGTTTCGTTTTTGTGCTGACATCTGACATCTGACATCTGACGTCTCGAGCACTTCTGTCTTCCTGACGACAGCTGGTTCACCGAGGACCCATGGCAACTACCACCATCGCCGAACGACCCCACGTAACGGTCGACTCCAAATACGAGGCCGGCGTCTGGAGCTGGCTCGCCACGGTTGACCATAAAAAGATCGGCCAGCTGTATCTGTACACGGCCATCGCGTTCTTCGCCCTCGGCGGGCTCGAGGCGATGATGATCCGCGCGCAGCTCAGCGGACCGAACATGAACGTGGTCTCGGCCGAGACGTACAATCAGCTTTTCACCATGCACGGCACGACCATGATCTTCATGGCGATCATGCCGCTGTCGGCCGCGTTCTTCAATTTTCTGATACCGCTGCAGATCGGTGCGCGCGACGTCGCCTTCCCGCGCCTCAACGCCTTCAGCTACTGGGTGTATCTGCTCGGCTCGATCTTCATGAACGCGGCCTGGTTCATCGGCTCGGCACCAGACGGTGGCTGGTTTGGCTACGCTCCGCTGACGACGAAGATGTATTCACCCGGCGTCAACATCGACTTCTGGGTGCTCGGCCTGCAGATCCTCGGCATCTCGTCGCTCGCGGCCGGCTTCAACTTCATCGTCACGATCATCAACATGCGCGCGCCGGGCATGCATCTGATGCGCATGCCGATCTTCACCTGGGCCGCCTTCATCACGCAGTTCCTGATCGTGCTGGCCTTCCCGATTATTACGATCGCGCTCGTCTTCCTCCAGTTCGACCGCTTCTTCGGCACGAACTTCTACGAGATTCGCGCCGGCGCCGATCCACTCCTCTGGCAACATCTCTTTTGGCTGTTCGGGCATCCGGAGGTGTACATCCTCATCTTGCCCGCCTTCGGCCTGGTGTCCGAGATCCTGCCGACCTTCTCGCGCAAGCCGCTCTTCGGCTATCCCGTGATGGTGTACTCCATCATGCTGATCGCCATGCTCGGGTTCGGCGTGTGGGCGCACCACATGTTCGCCGTCGGCATGGGGCCGATCGCCGACGCGGTGTTCGGCGTGAGCACGGCGCTCATCGCCATTCCCACCGGCGTGAAGATCTTCAACTGGTTGGGCACGATGTGGGGGGGGCAGCTCCGCTTCACTACGCCGATGCTGTTCGCGATCGGACTGGTGGCGCTGTTCACCATCGGCGGCATCTCGGGCATCATGCACGCCCAGCCACCGGCCGATTTACAGCAGACCGACAGCTACTTCATCGTCGCGCACTTCCATTACGTGCTGTTCGGCGGCTCGATGATGGGGCTGTTCGGCGGCGTCTACTACTACTTCCCGAAGATCACCGGACGCTTGATGAGCGAGCGGATCGGCAAGCTGCAGTTCTGGCTGATGTTCTTCGGGATGAACATCACCTTCTTCCCGATGCACTTCATCGGGCTGAACGGCATGCCCCGCCGCATTTACACGTACGACGCGAATCAGGGCTGGACGCTCGAGAACAAGATCATCTCGTACATCGGCGCGCCGCTACTCGTACTCGGCGTGCTCTGCTTCCTCTACAACCTGATCGTCAGCCGCCGCAGCGGCATGCGCGTCGGCAACAATCCGTGGGGCGCGCCGACGCTCGAGTGGTCGCTGCCCTCGCCGGTGCCCGACTACAACTACGCGGTGATCCCGACCGTGACGGCGCGCTATCCGATGTGGGAGACGAACGATGCCGAGCACGGGCCACCGCCCGAGCCCCCGCCGCTGGTCGATGATCCGACGCCACGGAAAACGCTGCCGACCGCCGCGCAGCTGCACATCCCGATGCCGACGCCGACGTTGAAGCCGCTGTGGGCCGCGATGGCGCTGACGGCGATGTTCAGCGGACTCATCTACTTCGGCCATCAGTCGGCCGAGATCGCCGCCGGTCGCGCGACAAACCACATGCAGTCGCTCGGCGTCATTCTGCTGTGCGCGACGCTGTTCGTCGTGTCGCTCTACTCGTGGCTGCTGACTCCTCTCGAACCCGAGCACTAGGCTTTCGGAGAACCCTCGTGGCAACTGCAGCAATAGCGCACGACGACACGCATGCGGCTGGTGGCCATCCACCGACCACCACCGGCCTCGACCACAAGAAGATCGCGATGTGGGCCTTCATCGGCTCCGAGTGCATGCTCTTTGCCTCGCTCATCTCGACCTACTTGATCTACAAGGGCCGGAGCCTCGTTGGGCCGTATCCGCACGAGGCGTGGGTGAGCCCGAGCGGCGAGCACTTCAACGCGATCCTCAACATCCCCGTGACGTCGATGTCGACGTTCGTGCTGCTCATGTCGTCGCTGTTCATGGTGCTGGCGCACTCCGCCGTGGTGCGTGGCGATCGCAAGTACAGCAAGCTCTGGCTGGCGATGACTGCGCTCGCGGGCGCCACCTTCCTCGGTTTCCAGGCGTTCGAGTTCACGTCGTTCGTGCACGAGGGGCTGACCATCCGCTCCAACCTGTTCGGATCGACGTTCTTCACGCTGACCGGCTTCCACGGCGCTCACGTCACGGCTGGCGTGATCTGGCTGGTGACGCTCCTCTTCATCGACCAGAAGCGCGGCTTGCGTCCCGATGAGGCGATCAACGTCGACCTCTGCGCCCTGTACTGGCACTTCGTCGACGTCGTCTGGATCGCGATCTTCACGCTTATCTACCTGATCAAGTGAGCGAGACGCACCATGGCTGATCATTCGAACCACGCCGCCACCGACGCTCACGCCGATCCGCACGGAGAAGAGCATCACCCGACGTGGAAGACGTATCGGTGGATCGCGGTCATCCTGACGGCGATCACGGTGGCGGAGGTGTGGATCTACTACGTGCCGGCGATTACCAAATCGCGCGTGTTCGTGCCGTTGCTGCTCAGTCTCTCCG
>JALZAE010000266.1 GCA_030948535.1 Gemmatimonadota bacterium
AGACTCGAGTCCTGGTGGTGGTCGGGGCGCAGTGGGGCGACGAGGGGAAGGGGAAGCTCGTCGATGTGATCGCCGAGCGAGCAGACTGGGTGGTGCGGTATCAGGGCGGCGCGAACGCCGGGCACACGGTGCAGATCGGCGACCACTCGTTCGTGCTCCACCAGATCCCCAGCGGCATCATGCATCCCGGCGTGCGCTGCGCCATAGGCAATGGCGTCGTGCTCGACCCGGACACGCTGTTCCAGGAGATCGACGAGCTGGTGCACGACGGCGTCGACGTCGAGGGACGGCTCTACGTCAGCGATCGCGCGCATCTGGTGCTGCCGCATCACAAATTGCTCGACGGCGAGGGGCCCGCCGGCAAGGAGCTCGGCACCACCGGGCGCGGCATCGGGCCGGCGTACGAAGACAAGATCGCCCGCCGTGGCATTCGCGTGCTCGACCTGCGCCACCCCGAGCGGTTGCGCGCGCAGCTCGTCCGTGCGATCGCGCACGCGAACAGCCAGCTCGAGTCGTTCGGCAGCGCGAAGCGCGCCGATATGGACACGACGGCGGCGACTCTGGAGCGGCTCGCGCCCCGACTGCTCGCGCTCGCCGAGGATGTGGGACTTGCCATCACGCGCTCGCGCGAAGGCGGCGCGGCCATATTGCTGGAGGGCGCCCAGGGATCGCTGCTCGATGTGGATCACGGTACGTATCCGTTCGTCACTTCGAGCTCGACGACGAGCGGCGGTGCCGCGATCGGCACCGGGATCGCGCCCACCAGCATCGACGCCGTGCTGGGCGTCGTGAAGGCGTACACGACGCGCGTCGGCACGGGCCCGCTCCCGACGGAGTTCGATGAGCCTTTGGCGAGCCACGTCCGCACGCTCGGTAACGAGTTCGGCGCGACAACGGGCCGGCCGCGCCGCTGTGGATGGTACGACGCCGTGGTAGTGGGCTACGCGGCGCGCGTGAACGGGCTCACGGGTCTCGCGGTGACGAAGCTCGACGTGCTCGACACGATCGATCGCATCGCGATCTGCACCGGCTACCAGATCGGCGCCGACGTACACGAGGAGTTTCCCGGCGACATCCTCGCGCTGGAGGGCGCCGGCCAGCGCTACGAGTGGTTCGACGGCTGGATGTCTGACACGTCGCGCGCGCGGACGCTGGCGGACCTGCCGGCCGCCGCGCGCCGGTATCTCGACCGCATCGAAGAATTGGCACGCACGCCGATCTCGTACGTGAGCGTCGGCACGCGGCGGGATCAGATCATCGAAGCGTGAGCGCCGACTCGGTGGTGAGGAGCTGCGACGTGGTGATCGTCGGCGCCGGACCTTGTGGCTTGGCGACCGCCGTGACGATGCGCGCGGCCGGGCTGAGCGCGCTGGTGTTCGATGGCGGGGCCGTCGTGAGCACGATCACGCACTATCCGACGTACGCGACCTTTTTCTCCACAGCGGAAAAGTTGTCGATCGGCGGGATGCCATTCGTCGTCGCGACCGACAAGCCGACCCGCCGCGATGCGCTCGCCTACTATCGCGCGGTGGTGACACACTTCGAGATCCCGGTGCATCAGTTCGAGTCCGTCGTGCGCGTGGAAGGATCGAACGGTGCCTTCACCGTCGTGACCCGCGCGCGCGACGGCGCGGAGCGCCACACGAATGCCGGCGCGGTGGTGATCGCCACGGGATACTTCGGCTCCCCCAATTGGCTCAACGTTCCGGGCGAGTCGCTGCCGCACGTGACGCACCTCTACCGCGAGGGACACGAAGCGTTTCAGCAGAACGCGGTCGTGGCCGGCGGCGGCAATTCGGCGGCCGAGGCCGCGCTCGATCTCTACCGGGCCGGCGCGCGCGTGACGCTGGTCCACTTCGGCCCGACGTTCGACAAGAAGATCAAGCCGTGGGTACTCCCCGACATCACGAACCGGATGAACGAGGGGAGTATCTCCGTGCGCTGGAACAGCCGCGTCACGTCGATCGACGCCGACTACGTGACGATCGAGCGTGTCGTCGGCACGGAGCGATTACCGGCGGACCACGTGTATTTGATGACCGGCTTCGCGCCCAACGTGGATCTGCTGCGCGACATCGGTGTCGCGATCGATGCGACGACGGGAATTCCGGCGCACGATCCCAACACGTTGGAGACGGACGTACCCGGAGTCTTCATCGCCGGTGTCGTCGTCGCCGGCTTCGACGCCAACAAGGTGTTCATCGAGAACGGACGCTTTCATGGCGAAAGAATTCTTGCGCGCCTGCTCGGCCGCGACGCACCTGCGGAGCCGCGTCTTAGCGCCGAGCTCGACACTTAGATAAATTCGGAGGGCCGGCTCTCCCCTCCGACATCAATCTCGCCATGCCAAACCATCCCGACGTTTTCGAGAAGCTGGTCTCTTTGAGCAAGCGGAAGGGATTCATCTTCCAGTCGTCGGAGATCTACGGCGGCACCGGATCGGTGTGGGACTACGGCCCGCTTGGCGTCGAGCTGAAGAAGAACGTCAAGGATCGCTGGTGGAATGCGATGGTGCGGATGCGCGATGACATCGAAGGGCTCGATGCCGCGATCCTCATGCATCCCCGCGTGTGGGAGGCGAGCGGCCACGTCGCCGGCTTCAACGACCCGCTCGTCGACTGCCGCAACTGCAAGAAGCGCTTTCGCGCCGACGATCCCAAGATCAAGGGGACGCCCGGCATGCCCGACGCGCAATGTCCCGCGTGCGGCATGAAGGGTACGCTCTCCGCGGCGCGGCAGTTCAACATGATGTTCAAGACGTTCATGGGACCGGTCGAAGAATCGGCGTCGGTCGTGTACCTGCGCCCTGAGACAGCGCAGGGCATCTACGTCAATTTCCTGAACGTGCAGCAGTCGACGCGCCAGAAGATTCCATTCGGCATCGCCCAGATCGGCAAGGCGTTCCGCAACGAGATCACGCCCGGCAACTTCACCTTCCGCACGCGTGAGTTCGAGCAGATGGAGATGCAGTTCTTCGTCGAGCCCGGCACGGACATGGAGTGGTTCGAGAAGTGGAAGGCCATGCGCATGGAGTGGCATCAGGCACTCGGCCTCGCCGTGGATCGCCTCGACTTCCACCAGCACGCGCCGGACGAGTTGGCGCACTACGCGCGCGCGGCGTTCGACATCCGGTTCGACTTCGGCGGGTCGCTCGGCTTCCAGGAGATCGAGGGAATTCACAATCGCGGCGACTTCGATCTCGGACGCCATCAAGAGTTCTCGGGAAAGAAACTCGAGTACTTCGATCAGCCGGCGAACAAGCGCTATTTGCCCCTCGTCGTCGAGACGAGCGCCGGCGCGGACCGCACGACACTGGCCGTACTCGTCAACGCGTACCGTGAAGAATCGGTGCCTGGCGAGGAGGAGGGGCGTGTGGTGCTCGGCCTGCATCCGGCGCTGGCGCCGGTGAAGGCGGGAATCTTTCCCCTGGTGAAAAAAGACGGCATGCCGGAGATCGCGCACCGGATCACCGATGATCTCCGCAAGTATTTTCCCGTCTTCTACGATGAGGGCGGCGCGATTGGACGTCGCTACCGCCGTCAGGATGAGAACGGCACGCCCTGCTGTATCACCGTCGATGGCGATACGACGAAGGACGGGACGGTTACCATCCGCGACCGCGACACGCTGGCACAGGAGCGCGTCGCCGCCGACCGTCTGCGCGAGGTGCTGGCCGAGCGACTGGGCGGCTAGCGGCGATGCCAGCCGGCGCTCCGGTCTCGCTGGACGGATTGCGGCGAGAGGGCGAATCGTTCATGCGGGCCCTCTCGCTGGAGTTCTATCGCGCGCAATCGGGCTTGGCCGCGCGGGCCGAGTTGCGTCCGATCTACGAGCGGCACGCGGCGCTGACGAGCGACGACGCCCTCGCGATCACGCGCGAGGCGTTTCTCGGCTCGACGCCCGGTTCGGACGACCATCGCTCGGCCCGCGCGCTGCTCGAGTGGGTGGCCGATATCCGCGTGTCGCGCGCGCTGGCGTCGATCGATGAACGTCAGATGGCGTGGGAGTCGACGGCGATGGTCGCGCTGGAGGATGGACGGCGCCTTCCCTACTCGCGCATCACCATCGACATCGCGAACACCGCCGACCGTGCCGAGCGATTGATGCTCGAGCGGGCGCGCAACGCGCTCGTGCGGCAAGAGCTGGCGCCGCTCATGCGGGAACGCTTTCAGCGCGAGCGCGATCTCACCGAGGAGCTGGAGATCGCGAACGGCTACGTCGCGACCATCCAGGCGCTGGGCGGCATCGATCTCGGCGCGCTCGTGGCGCAGTGCGAGCAGTTCCTGCGCGACACACAGTCGATGTGGTTCGACGTAGCGGGCGCGCGGGTGCAGAAGATGCTCGGCATTCCCTTGCGCGACGCGACGCGCGCGGATGGTATCGCGCTCCTGCGCGCGCCGGAGCTGGACCGCTTTTTTCCCGCGCGCGAGATGGAGCCGCGCGTTCGCGGGCAGGTGGCCGAGATGGGCAGCGACGCGACCGCGGCCGGCCGCATCGTCTACGACACCGGCGAGCGGGACGGGAAGCGCTCGCGCGCGTTCTGCGCCCCGGTGCGCATTCCCGAGGAGGTCTATCTCGTGATGCGACCGACCGGCGGCCAACAGGACTATCGCTCGCTGCTCCACGAGCTGGGACACGCGATGCACTTCGCCTACACGCGTGCCGATCTTCCCTTCGAGCAGCGATGGCTCGGCGACAATTCAGTGACCGAGAGTTACGCAATGCTGTTCGATCATCAGCTGCACGACGGCGGCTGGCTCGAGCGGTACACCGAGGTGGAGAAGCCGCACGTGCCGGAGATGCTGCGCGCCGTCGCGTTCGAGGAGCTGCAGCTGCTGCGGCGCTACTGCGCGAAGATCATCTACGAGCGCGAGCTGTATGACGGCAGCGTGCCGTTTACCGCGCTCCCGGATCTCTATGTCGAGACGCTGAGCAAGGCGACCGGGTTCCGCTACGATGCCGCGGATGCCTTCGCCGATGTCGACCCGCGATTCTACAGCGCTCGGTATCTGCGCGCGTGGCAGCTTCAAGCGCTGCTGCGGGAGACACTCATCGCCGCGTTCGACGACGACTGGTGGCGAAATCCGCGGGCGGGTCCGTGGCTCACCGATGAACTGTTCTCACGCGGACAAAGCGAGCTGGCCGCCGAGTTGGCGGCCAGGGTCTCGGGTCAGGCGCTGAGCTTCGCGCCGCTGGTGCGCACGCTCGAGCGAATGCTGTAGCGGCTTCGGCACCTAAGGCTTTCGGATCGCCTGGCCTTTGTTGCCGCGCTGATCGAGCGTGAACGATGGGGCCGGGTTGCCCGCCGCGAACTCCGCGGTGACCTCGGGATCAAAGTCCGCGACGTAGAAATTTCCGCCCTGATATTTAAGGCGAAACGCGCCCTGGCCCGGCCCCTGTGCTTGCGACTTGAGCGTGGCGCCGTCGGCGAAGATTCTGATCATCAGCGGGCCCATCGCATAGGTGCCGGCAACGCGCGCAAGTTCCGCGGTGGGAATGGGCAGGTCCTTGATCACGTTGTCCGGAATGCCCAGTGCGCGCTTGGCAATCGCGCGCTCGAGGTTCGGCGCCGTCGGACCTTCGATGTTGGTCAGCACCACCGTGAAGAGCGAGTCGTCGACGTAGTGGTGCAACTCCGAGATGAATCCATTGATGCCGCCGTTGTGGCTGACCTGCCGGTGTCCCTGAAGGTTGCCGACACCGAGTCCGAATCCGTACACGAGCGGCTTGCCGTCATTGAGCGTGAGCGGCGTCGACATCTTCGCGTAGGACGCCGGCGTCACGACTTTGCCCGACGCGAGCGCCTGCGCCCAGGTCGCCAGATCGAGCACCGTCGAGCAGAGCGAGCCCGCCGCGTACGGCTGCGTCATACTCAGCAGGTCGGAATTTTGAAAGGTGCCGCCGGGCAGGGGCGTGTAACCCTGCGCGCGGTGCTTGATGATCGGGCGCAGGTCGCAGTAGAAGGTGCCCTTGAGGCCGAGCGGCGTGAAAAACTCGTCCTCGAGATATTTCCCGTACGTCTTCCCGCTGACTTTTTCGATGATCATGCCAAGCAGGAAATAGCCCGAGTTGTCGTACGACCACTTGTCACCGGGCGAGAAGTCGAACGGCTCGTTGGCGAACATGGCCAGCAGCGTGTCGTGCGCCATATCGAGCCGCATCTTGCTGAACCACTTGGGGCCGAGGCTGGTGTAGCTCTTGATCCCTGAGGTGTGGTTGAGGAGATGCCGCACCAGCACGCGATGGCCTTGGACGGGATAGCTCGGGAAGAATTTCTGCAGCGTATCGTCGAGTGAGAGTTTGCCCTGCTCGACCAGACGCATTATCGCCGCCGCGGTGAATTGCTTAGTGACGGAACCGATGCGGTAGACGGTGTTCTCCGTCGCCGGGACCTCGTTCTCGAGATCGGCCAGGCCGTAGCCCTTGGCGAGGACGATCTGTCCCTTTCGCACCACCGCGACGGACACGCCGACGGCCTGGTGCTGGGCGATGGCCGCAGTGGCGACAGAGTCGACATAGCTGGTGAGCGCGGCTGGAGTGGGAATCGTTTGCGCGCCGGCAATCGATGCGGAGAGCATGAGCGGCGCGGCGAATCGCACGACGCGCGGCAGGAAAAACGATGACATGGGTTCCTCGGAATCCCGGGTTACATTGCGCCTGACCATCAACTCATGGATTGACGTATGCGTGCAGTCTACGGTTTCGCGGTCACGGCGCTGGCGCTCGCCGCATCACTTCGCGCGCAAGAGCCGGACTGGAACGTCGTGCAGCAGCAGTCGGTGCAGCACCTGCAGCAGCTCATCAAGCTGAACACGTCGAACCCGCCCGGCAATGAGATGCTCGTGGGAAAATACCTCGATAGCGTGCTGACCGCCGCCGGCATCGAGACGCACCTCTTCACCCCGGCGCCGGGCCGCGCCTCGTTCGTCGCCCGGCTCAAGGGCAACGGCGCCAAGCAGCCGGTGATCCTCATGGGCCACATGGATGTCGTGGGCGTCGAGCGCGATCACTGGTCCGTCGACCCCTTCGCCGCCGTGATCAAGGACGGCTACCTCTACGGGCGGGGCGCGATCGACGACAAGGGGATGTTGACGGCGAATCTGCAGACGATGCTGTTGCTCAAGAAGCTGGTGCTGGACAAGGGCGGCGTGTTGACGCGCGATGTGATCATGGTCGCCAACTCGGATGAGGAGGCCGGCGGCGACTTCGGGATGGCGTGGCTGATCAAAAACCATCCGGAGATGATCAAGGCCGAGTTCGCGCTGAACGAGGGCGGCCGCACGCGCATCGTCGGCGGGAAGCCGCTGTACGTCGCGGTGCAGAACACGGAGAAGGTGGCGTTCAACATCACGGTGACGGCCCACGGTCCAGGCGGACATGCGTCGGTGCCGCTCGAGGGGAACGCCGTGCTGCGACTCGGTCGCGCCCTCGCGGCGATCGGCGCGCACACGGAGCCGCTGGCGGTCAATCCCACCACGCGCGTGTTTTTCACGCAGCTCGCGACGGTGTGGGAGAATGCCGATGAAAAGTTCGCGATGGCGGACGTCGCGTCCGGAGTGCCGCTGCGAATCGAGCGTGGCGCGCGCGTGCTCGGGCGGACAC
>JALZAE010000278.1 GCA_030948535.1 Gemmatimonadota bacterium
GCGTGATTTGCTCGATATCGCCCATTCGCCCGGCGGCGACGCACACGCGCAGTTCCTTGAGTTGAGGATAGGTCACCACTTGCGTGATCACCAGCGAGTGCGGGCCGGCCAGCACTGCATCGTGCCCCGCGCGATCGCCTCCTCAAGGTCGGCGACAGAATGCGTGCCGCCCGCATATTTCAGCGCGCGTTCGAGCAACCGCTTGGATACGGCGCACTCCCGCACCGATGGACGCCGCCCGGCCGCGCGCGGTGTGACAGTTAGCAGGGTGTTACAGTGCGCGTAGGGGCAGCGCACGTTCACGGGCGCGCGGCGCGTGAGCGCGGTATTCGAAATCGACATCGCTCTGCCGCACTTCACACAGCGCAGACGAACCGCCGCCGGATCATCAGCGGAAGTGCGCGGCGTCGTTGACGGCGTGCACGGTGCGGATGTCTGCTCCGGTACGGCGAGCAAGACAGATTGGGAGAGGTTCAATGGTTCGATTTGTTCCTCCGAAGTCGCTGGCATTCCGCTACGATAGAGCGGCGTTAGCAGCACAAGTTCTCCTTCGTTTCGAGTTCCCGAGACGCCAAATATCGTCGCGGCTGCTCCGGCGACGGTGTCGCCACTGATGGGTCGCACCCGCGACAATACCGTGCGCCCGGCGCATTGTCGAACCGGCGCTTCGGAGCGCTGATGAATTCCGCGGTAATCGCAGCCAAGCTCATGGAGTCGGACTGGATTGAGTGTCCGCGCGATGTATGCCTTGGGAGTTCTAAATATTAAGGCGCCAAAAGTTCAGCGCGGGGATCATAGAAGGACATTCGGATACGGCGACCCAGTGGCGAGGCTGCTCATCGCCTATGTGTCAACTAGTCGCGCACAGCAACCGCAGGATTCAGCCGTGACGCGCGCCACGCCGGAACGACCGCAGCGACGACGGCGACGCCGAACAAGGCAGACGCGACGCCGAGCGGCGTGCGCGGATCCGATGCGGAGACACCGTACAGTACCGAGCCGAGCAGCTTCCCAAACGCGAAGGCACCGCCGGCGCCAATGCCGATGCCGAGCAAGGTCAAGCGCGCTGCGCCGCGAGCGATAAGAATCACGATGTCGCCGCGCTGAGCACCCAGCGCGAGACGCACGCCGATCTCCCGGGTCCGTTGCGCTACGCCGTACGCAATGACACCGTACAGGCCGACGATCGCGATGACCATGGTGATCGCGGCAAAGATGCTCACGAGATCAGCCATCAGCTTGAACGGCGAGACGTGCCGCGCTTCCATCTCGCGCATCGTCATCATGTCACCGACGGCGGCGGCCGGATCCGCCGCCGCCACCGCGAGACGTAGCGGCTCCCGGAGCGGACCCGGTTCTCCAACGGTCCATACGACCATGTCGGTCGATCGCGAAACCGCTTGCCGAGCTGATCGATAAATCTCGAAGCGCAACGGTGCGTCGAACCCGCCGTGGCGTACGTTGGAGGCAACGCCTACGATCGTCCACGAGATCGAGTCGATGATGATGTTGCGACCAACGGCGTCGGCCTTGGGCCAGAGTTGCTCCGCCATGAACTGATTGACGACCGCGACGCGCGGCGCCGATTGTTCGTCCCTTGCCTCGATCCCTCGGCCAGACATGAGACGGACCCCGACCGTCCGGAAATATTCCGGCGTGGTCCGCTGGTCGGTCGCCGACAGGCGGTCCCCCGCCCGCGGTGATGGCCGGCCCGGAATATCGAACAGGAGGCCCCACGAGCTGTTGCTGAGGGGGGTGGCCGAGATCAGGGCGGCACTGACCACGCCTGGAGTGGCGCGG
Organism: Gemmatimonadota bacterium; assembly: GCA_030948535.1. Taxonomy (GTDB): domain Bacteria; phylum Gemmatimonadota; class Gemmatimonadetes; order Gemmatimonadales; family Gemmatimonadaceae; genus JALZAE01. Next base: position 1,801 of record JALZAE010000278.1, read on the forward strand.
ACGCGCGCATCGACGCGATCGTAGAAGGCAACAACTGCGCTGTCTGACGTGCCCCGCGGTACCATCAGGTGCATCGAGAGGAGGTTTTCGCGGCGTACGCCAGGATCGCCGTTCGTCATGTTCCGGACGCTCCGATGCAGGAGCGCTGCCCCGCTCAAGAGGACAACGGCGACGCTCACCTCGAGCACGACGAGCGCGGCCCGGAGCCGCGTGCCGTGCACTCCGCCCGCGCTTCCTCGTCCGTCGTCCGACAAGACACTCGACAATTTCACGCGCGATGCGCGAGTGGCGGGCAAGAGCGCAAACACCAAGAGACTGCCCATGGACGCGAGAAGCGTGAAGAGGAGCGCTCGTGCGTCGACGGCGACATGATTCCAGCCCGGAACGAAGTTCGCCAGTTTCTCCGGCACCGCGGCGCGGATGGCGCGCACGCCCCAGGCGGCGACCGCGACGCCGAGCGCGCCTCCAATCAGGGCCAATCCGAGTGCTTCGACGATCAGATGTCGCGCCAGTCGCGCGCGGCGGCCGCCCAACGCCGCGCGGATCGCCAGCTCGCGCCGTCTCGCCGCGGTACGCGCGAGCGTGAGGTTGGCGACGCTTACGCAGGCGGCGAGCCAGAGG
>JALZAE010000314.1 GCA_030948535.1 Gemmatimonadota bacterium
CCATCTGCATCCACAGATGCAGCGTCTCGCGCGTCTCACGCCACGACTCGAGCGGTAGCGCCGGCCACACTTCCTTTAGTTCGTTCATCATCGCCCCTCCGTTCTCGCTCTCTCGGGACCGGCCACATCATATGGCGATCCATCGGCATCAAGGTCGGCCGAGTCGAGCAGCATCGTTTCGAAGTCGAGGTCGCGTTGCACGCGCCTGAGCACATCATCGCCAATCTCGCCGCTGTCGCGCAAAGCGATCACCGCTTCGCGCTCGGCGTCGAGCATCTGTCGCCGGGTGAGGCGGAAGCTGTCGCTCAGCGCGTGCGCGCGTGCCTCGTCGGTATCGCTGGCGGCGGCGTCGGCGTGGAGCTCCCAATGCCTCGCGATCGCTTGATACCGAACGCGCAAGGACGCGACGAGCTCCGGCGGCAGATTCTCGCGCTTCACGATCTCGTCGAGGCGGGCGAGTCCGGCTTGAGCCGCGCGCAACCGGGCGAGATACTCCTCGTCCTTCTCCGGCTTGGCCTCGTGCAGACCGAGCCACCGGATCACCGGAGCGAGGCTGAGCCCCTGGAGCACCAGCGTCGCGAAGATGACGCCGAAGGTGACGAAGACGATGAGATCGCGCGCGGGGAATGGCGCCCCCGTCGCCGTCGCATATGGCAGCGCGAGCGCGATGATCAACGAATCGCCGCCGCGCAGACCCGCCCAACCGACGAAGGTGAGCTCGCGGAAACTTCGCTGGTGCAGATGCGCGTGTTGTTTCACGTCCGCGCGCGCGGTGGCGCGGCGCAGCATCCGCGGTAGGTAGGCGCTCGGATACACCAGCACCACTCGAGTCGCGATCACGACCAGGCTGATCGCGCCGGCGTACCAGAGCAGCGTCGGGAGCGAGTGGGCGCGCAGCGTGGCCCGCACGACCGGAAGCTCGAGGCCGATGAAGATGAAGGTGAGGCTCTCGAGCACGAAGCTGACCATCGACCACATCGCTTCGCCCTGGATGCGCGTCCCGGCCGGCAGTGTGCGTGACACGCTTCGTCCGGCGAACAGTCCCGCGGCGACGACGGCGAGCACGCCCGACGCGCCGAGATGGTCGGCGGCGATGTACGCGGCAAAGGGCGTCAGCAGCGACATGGCGTTCTCGACGATCGGGATGTGCCCGGCGTGCCGGGCAAGCATCCCTCGCAAGCTGATGACTCCGTAGGCGATCGTCAGGCCGACCGCGATGCCGCCGGCGGCGGCGAAGACGAATCGCCCGAGGGCCAATCCCGGAACGAAGACGCCGGCGACCGCGGCGGTGACCGCCATGCGATACGCCACCAGCGCCGTCGCATCATTGAGCAATCCCTCACCTTCGAGAAGGCGCGCGAGCGCGGGTGGCACGCCGAGCGGCCGCATGATCGCGATCGCGGCGACGGGATCAGGCGGCGACACGATCGCGCCGAGCACGAACGCCGACGCCCAGGTGAACTCCGGCGTGAGGGCGTGCGCGGCAACGGCCACGGTGGCAATCGTCACCAAAACGAACCCCACCGCCAGCCGGCTCAGCGCCCCCCACTCGCTCCGAAAATCGCGCAGCGATCCGGTAATCGATCCCCAGTACAGCAGCGGCGGGATGAACAGCACGAATAGCGTTTCGGGGTCGAGCGCTACGCGGGGCAACCCAGGCGTGAGCGCGATCGCGAGTCCGCCGAGCACCAGCAGCACCGGATGCGGCACCTTGAGCCGCATCGCGAGCGCGCGCAGCAGTGCCGAAACGGCGAGGAGGATCAGGATGAGTTCGATCGCGGCCATGCGCTCTGATCTCGGAAGAGCCTCGGTAATACCGAAGTTCAGCTCCGCTGTCGACCCGACCGTCGCTCGCGAGCGATGCTACGCGCTTGCGCCGAGCGCCGCCTGCGCGGTGCGATACCGCTTCTCACTCTGCTCCAACTCCGCGACGCGACGTTCGAGCATCGCGTTCGCTTCCTCGAGCTTCTGCTCCGCGATCCGCCGCGGCGTCACATCCGAATACGTGATGGCGAGATCGGCCCCGACGCGAATGGCCGTGATCGCGGTCCACATCGGCGTGTCGTGGTGGCCGTGCATGTACTCGGTCCGGAATGGCTCGCCGGAGTCGATGACGGACGTGTAGTCGCCAATGAGGGAGCTCTCGGCGAGCTGCGGGTGCACGTCGAGCAGCGTGCGGCCCACCGCCACCTCCGCTCCACGGAGGTTCTCGCTCATGTGGTCGCCCGCGGGATTTCGGTAGAGAAACTCGAAGTCGAACACATGACCTGATGCGCCGCGAATCGGGCGCAACAGCGCGAAGCCATCGGGCGACGCATCCTGCACGATGCGAAACCGCTCCTGGGCGGCATGATGCGCCGCCTCGGCTTTCTGCCGCGCGGTGGCGTCCTCCTGCACGAGCGCCACGTGATCGATGAGCCCTGCGGCGTCGCGCACCGGATAGAGCGTCGACTGCACCCAGATCGCCCCGTGCCGAGCCGGCCGGCCGTGATAGCGAATCATCGGGAGCGTCACATGCTGCCCCTCGAAAGCCAGCCGCACCAGCTGCGCGATCCCGAGCGTGCCCAGCTCCGGCTCGTCGAAGAGCGTGTGGCCCGGCGGTACCGCCATCGCCGCGCGTCCCCAGAGTCGCGCGTATGCCGGATTGCTGGCGATCGGCCGGCCATCGAGATCGTACAACGCCGTGCTCAGTGGCGACTGCTCGATCATCGAGCGCACCCGTGCCTCGCTCTGGGCAAGCGCTTCCACGGCCCGCTTCTGATCTTCGATGTCCGTGCACGTGCCAAGCCATTTGACGATGTTGCCATCGACGCCGCGCACCGGCAGACCGCGCCCGAGGTGCCAGCGATAAACGCCGTCGCTCGCGCGCTTGAAGCGGTACTCGATCTCGTAGGGCTCGCCGGTGGTGAAGGCCTGCGTCCAGCGATCGATCGTGGGCTGAAGATCGTCCGGATGGAGAACCGGCCCCCATCCCCATCCCTGCGTCTCGGCCAGCGTCATCCCCGTGTACTCGAACCAGCGCGGGTTGTAGTAGTCGAGCCAGCCATCGGGATTGGCGGTCCACACGATCTGCGGAATGGCTTCGGCGACCAGACGAAACTGCGCTTCGTTTTGTTCGGCCAGAGCGCGAGCGGCCTGCTCCCGCTCGAGTGTGAATCGCTCGGTGACATCGCGCAGAACCGCTTGCGTCGCGTCGCGATTCCCGAAGCGCACGGCGCTCGACATCGCCTCGACCTCGAGCGTGCTTCCATCGAGACGCAGCACGCGCAACGTCGCGGCGGGAAGGCGGCCGCCCTCATCCAGGTACGCGAAGCGATCGCGCGTCTCGGCCCGCGAATCGGCGTGGACGAAGTCGTTCGTGTCTCGTCCAACGATTTGCGTCGCCTCCGTCGCGCCGAACATGCGCACCGCTTCGTCGTTGACGAAGAGCACGCGTCCCTCCGCCTGGACCACGATCGCGTTCGGGGCCTGCTCGATCAGCTCACGATATTGCGACTCCTGCTGCCGCAGCGCGCGAACGGCGGCCGCTTCACGACGTTGCAGCCCGCCGACCATGAGCGCCATCGCCGGCGCGACGAAACAGATTACGAGCGCGGGACTCAACCGGTTGGGCGATAACGGAACCGGAATCTGTCCAAGGGCAAAGACGGCGAGCGCATAGATCGCGACGATGGCCGCGCTCATCAGTCCGGCACGCGTACCACCGCGGACGGAGATGAGAACGACGGCGATCAGTGCCGGGGCGAGGGGATTGGGCAGCGCAAAGACCCGGCGAAGCAGCTCCGTAGCCGCGATACAGCCGAGGGTGACGATGATCGCGGCGAGGTAGTGATTCTCGTCGGCGCGGCCGCGCCGGGCGAAGCGGCCGGCGGGGCTGAAAATCGAGGCGGGGGGCATCGATCAATGACGATCGGCGAACGCCCGCGACACCCAATGGCTCAGCAAGAGTAAGAGCATCAAAGATTTCGCGGATTGCGCAGTCAGCTCCGGTAAGATCCTCAGTCTCGTCTGGATCAGCGGACAACGTTTTCGACTGCGATATGCGAAATCTTTGATCAGCCCTTGCCGAAGCGGTACAGTAGGCGCGGGCCGCCCGGTCGCATTTACCTAGCTGTGCCGGTGGCGGTGCCGGAATAGATTCGTCGAGGCAATTAATCGGAGCTAACGGACCGGATGCCCGTGGGTCACGACGAGCTGGAGATCGCCCTCGAGTCGCGGTACACGCTCGAGGATGAGTTGGGTCGTGGCGGCATGGCCACGGTCTATCGCGCCCGAGACCTGAAGCACAGGCGCTCGGTCGCGATCAAGGTGATGACTCCGCAGCCCGGCTCGGAGCTGGGCGCCGAGCGCTTTCTCCAGGAGATCGAGCTCTCGGCGCGGCTCAACCACCCGCACATCGTCCCCCTCTACGACTCCGGCACGGCCGCGGGCGCGCTCTACTACGTGATGCCGCTAGTGGAGGGCGAATCGCTGCGCGAGCGCCTCAAGCGCGATCACCAGCTTCCCCTGGACGAAGCGCTGCGGCTCGCTTGCGAGATCGCGGACGCGCTCGCCTTCGCGCACACGAAGGGCGTCGTGCATCGCGACGTGAAGCCGGAGAATGTGCTGCTCCAGGCCGGACACGCGCTGCTCGCGGACTTCGGCATCGCGCGCGCGGTGCATCTCGCGCGCAACGTGCGTCTCACCCGCGAAGGCCTCGCGCCGGGCACCGTGGCGTACATGAGCCCCGAGCAGGCCGCGGGCGACTCGGACGCCGACGAGCGGAGCGATGTCTACTCGTTGGGCTGCGTGCTGTATGAGATGCTCGTCGGCCAGCTGCCTTTCATCGGATACACGGCGCAATCGGTGCTCGGGCAGCGGCTTACTCAGGAGCCGCCGCGGCCGTCGCTCAAGCGCGGTGGATTGGGCCGCGGCGTCGATGATCTGGTGCAGAAGGCAATGGCCCGGCATCCCACGGACCGATTCGCCAGCGCGCGCGAGCTTGCCGATGCGCTCTCCGCCGCGGTCTCGATGGGTGCTCGCACGGTGACGGGCGCGGTCGCGCCGGCGATGCGGTCGATCGCGGTGTTGCCCTTCGAGAGCTTGAGCGCGGACCCCGAGGACGAGTTTTTCGCCGACGGCATCTCGGAAGAGATCCTGATCGTCCTGGCGCAGCTCGAAGGGCTTCGCGTCGCCGCGCGCACATCGAGCTTCTCGTTCAAGGGAAAGCGCGAGGACATGGCGACCGTCGGTCACCGGCTCGATGTCGAGACCGTCGTCGAGGGAACCGTGCGCCGGGCCTCCAATCGCCTTCGCATCACCGCACGGCTCGTCAACGTATCCGATGGATTTCCGCTCTGGGGCGATCGATACGATCGCGAGCGAACAGACATCTTCGCCATTCAGGACGAGATCGCGAAGTCCATCGCGGGCCACCTGCGCGTGACGTTCGGTCCTACGGCCGACAGCTTGGTGAAGCCGCCGACGAACAACTTCGAGGCGTACGAGCTCTACCTGAAAGCGCGCGTGCTCGCCTATCGCCGGGGACGCTCGCTGATCGAATCGCTTGCCTGCTTCGAGCGTGCCGGCGAGCTCGACCCCGACTTCGCCGAGGCGCATGCCGGCGTGGGACAGACACTGGCGCTGCTCGCGCTGTACGGCTTCATGCCCGGCCGGGACGTGATGACGCGCGCGAAGGCCGCGTCGCGGCGCGCGGTGATGCTCGCGCCGGAGTTGGCGGTAGCGCATCTCGCGGCGGGAATGTGCGCCCTCTTCTTCGACTACGACCAGCGCGTCGGCGCGTACGAGCTGGACGAGGCGGTCCGATTGGAGCCAAAGAACATCGACGTGCTGTGTACGCACGCCGTGTTCGCTCAGCTCTACCTGCGCGGCGATCTCGAATCCGCGGTCGAGGAAGCCGCGCGCGCGGTCGCGCTCGATCCGATCAACGGATATGCGCTCACCGTGCTCACGCACACGCAAGCGGCCGCGGGCCACGCGGCCGATGCGCTCGAGTCGGCGCGCCGGGCGATGGAGCTCACGCCGGAGTCGTTCTACACCCACTCCGCAATGCTGTGGGCGCTCGCGTGGGCGGGCGACACGGAGCGCGCGCTTGCGCATGGCTCGACCGCGCTCGCGCTGTTCGGCCGGCATTCATGGACGCTGGCCGCGGTATCGTCGGTGCACGCGCTGCGCGGGAATCGCGCCCGCGCCGAGGCGGTGTACGCCGAAGCGCTCGGCCGCGCGGGCCAGGAGTACATGCAGGGCTCCGCACTCGCCACCGCGGCCGCGGGGGCCGGACGGATGGATGAAGTGTTCGCGCACTGCGAGCGCGGACTCGACGAGCGCGATCCCTTCATGATCACGATTCTGCGCAACATGTGGCCGGCGGCGGAGCCGCTCTTGGCGGATCCTCGCTATCTCGCGCTGCGCACTCGCGTCGGTTGGGATCCGGAGTTCAGGCTGCCATCGTCGAACGGCGGGTGATCCGGCGGGGATCGCGCTGCAGGGAGTGAAGCCGATCATCGCCGATGGCCGGGGCTGGGACGACTCGTTAGACAGCTCGCGAGCGACAACGCCACGGCGAGGACGAGCATGTCCCGGCGATGATCAGAGCGAGAGCGGGATGCGAACGCCGATGGCATTTGGCGCGAGGAGCGGTATGAAATGCACCGAGTGCTTCGTCGATTGAATGCCATCGCGCTCGATCGAGCGACCGCGCGCCACGGTGATCTCTCCGACCAACGCGCCGATGGCGAGCGCCGCGGGATAGTCGCCGACCCAATGGACACCGCTGTTGACCATCGCCAGCGACAGCCCCGCCATGAGCGAGTAGCCCACGGGGCGAATCCACCGCCGCTCCGGATAGTTGCCGGCGATGATGGTGACTGTGGCCATCGCGTCCGAGAGATGGCCCGATGGAAAGGCATCGTAGGAGTCGACGTTTGCGTTGAACTCCTTGAAGCCCGGGAGGGGACGCCACAGACCGCCGCTCGCCGTCGCCTGGCGAGGTGATTGCCGGCCCGTGATGCGCTTGAGCGTCTGCGTGATCGCGCCCGATGCGATCAGCGCGCTCGCGATCTGCGTCGCCGTACTTTGCGCGCGCCAGTCATGCCGGAGCGTTCCGTACGCTCCGAACCCGCCGGCGAGCAGGATGTCGGTCCAGCCGTCGCCAAGAAAATACAAGCCCGAGCTGATCGTCTTCGGGATGGCGATCACCTTGATCGGGCCGGCCCTGATGTCGATCGACGGATGCGCTTGCGAGAGATGGATGCGAGCGCTGAAGCGCCGAGTCTCATCAAGAAGCTGCTGGTCGTAGGCGATGAGAATGACAGAGCTCGCCACGACGCCACCGACGGTCAACAGGTGTTCGCGCTGAACGGTGGAACGCACCGTCGCGGCCAGCGTCGCCGGGACGCCGCTGACGAGATTCGAGAGTCGCGGTCCGCGATAGATCAGCACCGTCCCACGCTCGACGGCATAGCGTCTCTCCGGGACGCTGTCACTCGGCGCCCCGGGCGATGGCGCCGGCGTGCCTTTCGGCGTTCCGGCCAGGGCGACCGCTAACTGCCAGACAAGCGCGAGAGTCATTGGAGCGATCGTCACGAAGAGGGACGATGAAGAATAGGCGTTTCGTGGTCGACGTGGGCTGGTCCGGCACGAACAGCCCTGCGCGGAGACACCAGGTTGGCGACCAACGAGCGATCTTGTCGTCACGCGCGCCCCGCTGACACATTCGCACGGTTTGCGGACAGTGCCTTGGTATCGGGCAATTCGAGGGCGACGCAATCTTCGTCGACACTCGCGCTGCGCCTCTTCGAACCCGCCGCCGGAATTTCCTCCAATGTCCCTCTCACGACGCGCGTTCTGCCGTACCATCGGCGCCGTCGCGCCACTTTCGTTCCTCGATGCGAGTGTCGCGATGCCTGCGATCGGGCCAGGCCGCCCCTCGCCATCCGACGGACTGATTCATCTCGACAACAACGAGAATCCCTACGGCCCATCCCCCGCGGCGCGCGCCACGGCGGCACAGGCGATCGCTGAGGGCGGTCGCTATCCCGGCGACGCGGTCACGACGCTCATCGCGAAGATCGCCGCGGCGAACGCCGTCGCACCCGACAACGTGCTCCTCACCGTCGGAGCGACCGAGGCACTGATCATCTGCGCCAAAGCGTTCACGCGGCCGGACGGCCATCTCGTTACCGCCGCGCCATCGTACGCGACGATCGCCTCGGCGACCGAGCGGATCGGGAACAAAGTCGTTCGCGTTCCGATCCGAGCGGACGGCGCGCTCGATCTCGATGCGATGGTCGCCCAAGCGCGCGGGGCGGGTCTCGTCTACATCTGCAATCCGAACAATCCGACCGGGATGATCGCGCCCGCGCAGGCCATTCGGGACCTCGTCGCGCGCGTCGGCGAGGTCGTGCCCACCGCGATCATTCTCATCGGCGAGGCGTATCACGAATACATCGATGTACCGGCGTACGCGTCGGCCGCTCCGGACACGACTCTCAACGCACGCCTGCTCGTCAGCCGCACCTTCAGCAAGCTCTACGGATTGGCGGGGCTGCGGCTCGGCTACGTGATCGGTCTCCCGGAGCCGCTGCAGAAGCTGACGGCGCATCGCGTCGGGCTCGGCGCGAACATCGTCGCCGTCGCGGCGGCCACCGCCGCCCTCGGGGATGACGCCGAGCGCCTTCGGCAGCGGCGCTTGACCAAGGAAGGGCGCGAGCGCACGCTGCGATTCTTCAAGGAGCGCGGCTGGCGCACGTATCCCGCGGAAGCGAACTACGTCTTTGCCGATGTGCGCCGAGACATCGGTGCGTTCCGCGCCGCGTGCCAGGCGCAGGGCGTGTTGATTGGCAGAGCGTATCCGCCCACTGACACGTGGGCGCGGATCACGATTGGAACGCCGGATGAGATGGATCGCGCGCTGCCCATTCTCGAGCGCGTGCTCGCTACCTGACTCGTCCGGCTAACGCTCCGGTCCGTCGCAGTCCATCACGTAGCCACCACGCGCGCCGAGCACGTGAATCCTCGGACGCGGACGATCCTCGTACTTCGCGGACTGACCATCCCACGTGCTGCCGTGGAACTTGATCAATCCTGTTTTTCCATCGTACGCGTACGTACCGGAGCCGCCGCCGGAACTGTAGGCGGTCGCGCCATTGATCGTGAATTCTCCCGAGCTGATGAGCTGGCTTCCGGAGAAGGTGACGCAGCCATAGTGTCCCAACGCCACTCGTGTCGGCACCGGAACAGGTGCGCCGTGGCGAGCGATCGAGTCCAGCGTCGCGTCGTAGGCTTTCGGGCCGCCCGGAATCGGAGCCACGACACCCCCGCCGGTCGGTCGGAGGTATGAGAGCGGCACCCAGGCGTCCAGCGTCGTCTCATAGCCGATTCGGTGGACGCGACATGGCGCGTATGTCTCGTCGCGCACGCCAATGACGACGGCCGAATTCCACTTGCCGTAGTCGACGACCTCCAGCCGCTGTCCGGGACGACAGAGGTTGTCGCCCTGCGCCTGCGCCGCGGACGATCCGACGATTGCCGCCGTCAGAGGGATCACGCACCACTGCATGGAGCGCGAGAGAGGGCGAGCGGCAGCGCGAAAGTGTTCGGACAGCATGGGAGGCTCCGAGGGGTCGGGATGCGCGAGCACGCGAGCTACGATCGCATACTAGCACCCTATTGCCTCGCGCCGAGGATCTCCCAGTACCGCGCCCACGCTTCCAGTCCTTCGTGCAAGCGATGCACGCGGAAGAACTCGTTCGGCGCGTGATAGTCCTCGTCGGCGGTAGAGAAGGAGAAGAACACCGTGCCGAGGCTCATGTGACGCTCGAAGAGCTCGCCGATCGGTACCGTGCCGCCCATGCGCACGATCAGCGGCGGCACGCCGTATACCTCGCGCAACGCGGCGTCCGCCGCCCGTATCGCGAAATGGTCGGACGCGATGTGCGACGGACGCGCGCCGTGATGGTCGGGAGAGACCGACAATCGTGTACCCGCCGGCGCATTCGCCTCGAGGTGCCGCGCCACCAGGGCGACGATGTCCGCGGGATCCTGATCCGGCACCAATCGGCACGTGATCTTCGCGTGCGCTTCGCTCGGAATCACCGTCTTGCCGCCGGGCCCGGTGTAGCCGCCCCACATCCCGTTGACCTCGAGCGTCGGTCGCGTCCACTGCCGTTCCAGCGTCGAGTACCCAGCTTCACCAAACGCCGAGGGTGCGCCGACCTGCGCGAGGTACGTCGCGTCGTCGAAGGGCAATGCCGCGATCGCGCCGCGCTCGGCCGGCGTCAGCTCGCGCACGAGATCGTAGAAGCCGGCAACGGCGACGCGGCCAGTCGGCTCGTGGAGCGTCGCGATCAGTCGCGCCATCGCGTGCAGCGGATTCGCCACGCCACCACCGTGACGCCCCGAGTGCAGATCCTTCGACGCGGCCGTCAGCGTGAGCTCGAGCCCGGCGAGCCCGCGGCTCGCCACGGTGAGCGACGGCTCATCGATGCGCCACATCGCGCCGTCCGCCGACAGCACGACATCGGCCGCGAGCAATTCGGTGTTGTCGCGAATGAACGCGTCGAGACTCGGACTCCCGATCTCCTCCTCGCCCTCGAATAGGAATTTGACGTTGACCGGCAGGCCTTTTGTGATCGCAAAGAACGACTCGGCCACCTTGATCGGGATCAGCATCGGTCCCTTGTCGTCGGAAACGCCGCGCGCGTAGAGACGTCCGTCGCGCAACGTCGGCGTCCACGGCGCGCTGATCCATTTCTCCAGCGGGTCGGGCGGCTGCACATCGTAGTGTCCGTACACGAGCACCGTCAGCTTGCCGGGCGCGCCGAGCCACTCGCCGTAGACGACTGGATTGCCGCCCGTCGGAATCGTTCGCACGGTGATGGGACCGGCGGCGGACAGCGCGGCGGCGACCCAGCGCGCCGCGACCGCGATGTCCGCGGCATGCGCCGGATCGGTGCTCACGCTCGGGATCGCCGCGAATTCGATCAGCTCGGAGAGAATGCGATCGTGATTCGCCTCAAGATGGGCGAGCACCGGCGCCAACCGGTGAGCGTCGCCCATCACTTACCGCCGTCGATCGAGAGCACTTGCCCCGTGATCCAGCCGGCGTGCTCCGATGCGAAGAAGAGGACGCCGTACGCGATGTCCTCCGGCGTGCCGAGTCGCTTGAGCGCGATGCGGTCGACGAGCGCGCGCTGACCATCGTGGCCGTAGGATTCCCACTGCCGCTCGGTCGACGCGTTGGAGCGCACGAAGCCCGGCGCGATGTTGTTGACCGTAATCCCCCACGGCCCAAGCTCGTGCGCGAGCTGCCGGGTGAGCGCGATCTGTGCCGCCTTCGCGGATGCGTACGCCTGGATGCCGGTGAGACTGATTCCGAGACCTGCGCCGCTCGAGATGTTGATCACGCGTCCGCCGCGCGCCGCTTTCATGCCGGGTGCGACGGCCTGCGAGAAGTAGAACGCGCCGCTGACATTGACGTCGAAGATGCTCTGCCACTCCGCCAACGAGACTTCCTCGAGGGGTCGTCCCATCTGTCCGAGCACGCCGCCGGCGTTGTTGACGAGAATGTCGACGCGGCCGGTTTGCGCCGAGGCCTCGGCGACGAATGCGGTCACGGCGCCCTTGTCGCGCACGTCGACGACGCGCTCGGTGCACGATCCTCCCGCGCTCTCACAGAGCCGGCTCGTTTCCTGAAGCTCGTCCTCCAGGAGATCGCACGCCCAGACGGTTGCGCCTGCTCGAGCGAACGCGACGGCGATCGCGCGCCCGAATCCATGCGCGGCGCCCGTGACGACCGCCGTCTTGCCGCCGAAATCGAGGTTCATTCGTCGATCGTCGATGGAGCCATCGCGTTGAGCGCATCGAGCGTGTCGAGCGACTGCGGTCGCACACCGGTCTCGATCTCGTGAATCAGCTCGACGAGACGCGCTGTGAGCGGCGTTGCGACGCCAGATTCCTGTCCGAGCGTTACGACGATCCCGAGCTGCGCATCGACTTCGGTCGGCCGCTTTCGCACGGCGAGATCACGCCAGATGCCGCTGTGCGTTTTCGCCGATCGGCGGTTGTGCGCGACGAGATCGTCGAGGGAGCGCGCGGCTGCTCCATGCTCGGCGCGCGCCAGATAGGCGGCCGGATCGAATCCGTCGAACGCTGCGGGCGTCACGCCACGCGCTTGGGCGACGGCGAGAATCTCGCGCGCCAGAGCGATGTACAGATCGCGATACTTTGGCAGCGCGAGCGCGTCGGCGATCGACTCGTTGGTGAGCGCGGTCGCGAAGAGCATCGCGCCGTACGCTTCTTTGCCCCAGAGATAGCCCCAGATGTTCGCGGTGGCGATCGCGCGATCGTCGAAGACGCGCCAGGCGTCGCGGATCGCCAGCGCGCGCGGAGTGATGCCATCCCGCGCGTCGGCAATCTCGCCAACGACCACGGCGCCGCGACCGCCATAGTGGATCACGCCCGGCTCGATGTAGTCCGCGCCGAAATTCACGAACGCGCCAACCGTGCGCCCGCCCCCGACGATGCGCGCGATCGTGAGCTCGTTGAGGCCGTTCTGCGCCGAGATCACGCAGCCGGTGTCGCTCAGCCGTGGCAGCAGCGCGCGCGTGGCAGTCTCGGTGTGATGCGCCTTCGTCGCGAGGATGATCGTGTCCCATTC
>JALZAE010000350.1 GCA_030948535.1 Gemmatimonadota bacterium
TTCTTGATGTTCGTCGCCGTGCGCGCGATGGCACCCGTCGCCGGAACGCCACCGAAGATCGGCGATGCAATGTTCGCGACGCCCTGCGCGACGAGCTCCATGTTCGAGCGATGCCGGCTCCCGGTCATCGCATCGGCAACGACGGCCGAGAGCAACGACTCGATCGCCGCGAGCAGCGCGATGGTGATCGCCGGATTCACCAGCATCCGCATGTCGTGAAAGCTCACGCGCGGTACGCGTGGATGCGGAAAGCCGAACGAGAGGGAGCCGAACCGCGACCCGATCGTCTCGACGCTCAAGCCGCCCAGCTGCACCACCGCCGTGCAAACGATCAACGCGACGAAGGGCGCCGGTATGCGCCGGTTCACCTTCGGCCAGAGCATGATGATCGCCAGCGCGAGCAGCGCGACACCGACCGCTTGCCAGTTCACCGTGCCGATGGTGTGGTAGTACGCCTCCCACTTCGCGAAGAACTCGGGCGGCGCCTTCAGATGCAGACCGAGCAGGTCGGGGATCTGCTGCGACGCGATGAGGATCGCGATGCCGGAGGTGAATCCCGTCGTGACGGGATACGGGATGAACTTGATCGCGCCACCGAGCCTGGCGAGCCCCATCGCGATGAGAATCACGCCGGCCATCACCGTCGCGACGGCGAGTCCATCGTAGCCGTACTGCGCGATGATGCCATAGACGATGACGACGAACGCGCCCGTCGGTCCGCCGATCTGCACCCGGCTGCCACCGAGCGCGGAGATGATGAAGCCGGCGACGATGGCGGTGTACAGCCCCTGCGCGGGTGTCACGCCGGACGCGATGCCGAAGGCGATCGCCAGCGGAAGCGCCACGATGCCGACGATGGCGCCGGCGATCACATCGGCTCGCAGGTCACCGCGCGAGTACTCGCGCAGCGAGGTGACGAGTTGCGGAACCAGTCGACGGGGCACCGCTATCGACGACCGAGGGTAGAGATTGCTTCGCGCGCGCGGGCGACACATTCTTCGGCGAGCGGCTCGCGCTGCTCACTCGGAGGCCGACCCAGAACCGTACGAGGATCACACGACATGAGACTGCGCACCTCCGCCCTTGTTTTCGCTCTGCTCGCAACGGTCGCCGTGTCGGCGCAGGCGCAATCGGGCGCCATCGCCGGCAGCAGCAACAATGTTACTCCGAGCTCGGATCGTCTCGGTCCGTCGCTGGCCGCGACGAGCGTCGCCCTTCGCACTAGTTCGACGCCGTCCGCACACTCGACCAACAGATTGATTCCTGCCGCGGACGGCGGCGGCGGATTCAGCACGCCGGTCAAGTTCATGATCGTCGGAGGCGCTGCGTTCCTGGCAGGCGCCATCATCCAGAATGATCCGGGCACCATCATCATGGTCGCCGGCGCCGGCGTTGGCTTGTACGGTCTCTATCTCTACTTGAACAATCCGGCGACGGCGGATCTCGCCGCACGGGCGGACGCGGCTCGCCGCTGAACATTCGCCGAACGATGCGGGTCGCCGAGGCGCGCGCGGGGGACCCCCGAGCGCGCCTCGGTGTTCGACAGGACTCGCGGCGGTACGACAGGCCATCGCGATCGTCATAGAGATCGGAGACCTTAGCCGCCATGTCACGTCCCCCCACACCGCGCTCTTCCCCACCGCAGCCGATCACGGCGGCGACGAAACGTGTGTCCGGAAGGTCGCGGCGGAGCACACCATCCTCGGAGGAAGCGGTCGCCGCGCGCCCGCGCATTGCGCCCGAGCGCACCGCGCTCGTGCTCGGCGGCGGCGGTCTCAAGGGCTTCGCGCACATCGGCGTACTGCGCGCGCTCGACGAGCGTGGCATCCGGCCCGCGCTCTATGCCGGCACCAGCATTGGCGCCTTCATCGCGGCGGCACGAGTCAAGGGGATGAGCTTGGCCGAGATGGAGCAGCGCGCGCGCTCGCTGCGCAAGCGCGATCTCTTCCGGCTCAATCACATGGGGATGGTGCTCGAGCGGATGCACTCGCCCTCGCTCTACTTGGGCGGCCCGCTGCACGATCTCTGCAACGCCGTCGGCCCACGCGGCACGTTCCGCGACATCGAGACGCCGCTGCTCATCAACACGGTCGACCTCGATCGCGGATGCCAGGTGGTGTGGGGACTGCCCGGGTTGCAGGACGTGTACGTCAACGACGCCGTCTATGCGTCGTGCGCGTTGCCGGGATTCTTTCCGCCGGGTCAGGTCGGTGACCGCCTGTGCATCGACGGCGGCACCATCGACAACCTCCCCGTCGCCGTGGCGTCGTTCGGGATGGATGCCATCATCGCGGTCGAGGTCGGAAGCGAGGACGTCACGCCCGAAGAGAACATCGTCAGCCAAGGATTCGCCGCCATCTACATGCGCGCCGCGACGTCGATGATGCGCGCGCTGCAGGTCCATCAGCTGCTGCAGTGGAGCGGCCCGCCGATGCTCCTCATCCGTCCGGCGGTGTGGAAATACCACTGGTTTGGCTTCGGCAATACGACGGAGCTGATCCAGGCCGGCTACGATGCGGCGTCGAAGGCGCTCGACGAGGTCGGCGATGCGCTCTTCTCCACCGGCGGGATCTATCCCAAGCGACTGGTGGACGTCGTCGTCGACCGCGAGAAATGCATCGGCTGCACGACCTGCGTGTCGAAGGCGCCGAAGTTGATGGCGATGGATGCCACCGGCAAAGCGTACGCGAAGGCGTCACCCGTGGAATGGGCGAGACCGGACGGTGAGATCATCTATCACTGCCCGACCCGCGCCATCAGCGTCCGGCTGGTCGAGCAGGCCAGGGTTCCGCTGCGCACATCGGAGCACGACGCGGCGGACTGACCGCCCTTGGCCGCTTCTGGGCGACGCCGAGGGACTGCAAAGTGGTCGCAAGGCCGAGCGCGAGACCTTGCGCGCTCCCCCCGATCCCTCCCATAAAAAAAGGTCCGCGGGCGTGTCGATTTCGCCGGATCTCGAACGACGTACTGTAAGACGATGTCTGCGCCCCTTCCATGTAGATCGAGGAACGACCGATGCTCGACTTCCGCTACGCCCTCCGAAGCCTCAACCGTGTGCGCGGCTTCACCCTCGCGGTAGTTCTCACCCTCGGACTTGGCATCGGGGCCAATACGGCGATTTTCAGTGTGGTTCGCGGCGTGCTACTGCGTCCGCTCCCCCACCGCGATGGCGGCCGGCTGATGTATCTCCGACAGTCGGTGCAGGGCGTCGGCGGCGAGAACGTCGCCTTCTCCGTCCCGGAGATCCTGGACTTCCGCGGCGCATCGAAGACGCTGCAGGGGATCGCCGAGTATTCGCCGATCACCTTTAGCATGATTGGTGAGCGCGACGCGGTGCGGATCGACGTCGGTCTTGTCACCGGCAACTACTTCTCGGTCATGGGCCTGTCGCCCGTGCTCGGCCGGAGCTTCCGCGCCTCCGACGACGGCACCGGGGCCGCGCCGGTGATCATGCTGACGTACGACTACTGGCAGAAGCGCTTCGGCGGAGATCCGGCGATCATTGGCAAATCGCTTCATATCAATGGCAGAGCGGTCGAGGTGGTTGGTGTGCTGCAATCCGCGCCGCAATTCCCGGGGCGCATCAACGCCCTGATGAACATGGTGAACAGCGAGCATCACCTCAGCGCGACGATGGTCACGGGGCGCACGCACCGCATGACGGAGATGGTCGCGCGGCTCGCGCCCAACGCGACCGTCGCGCAAGCGCGCGCGGAAGTCGCCGCGATCACGGCGAAGGCCCACGCCGATTATCCCGAGGCGTACGATGCGGCGTCGGGCTACCACGTGACGCTCACTCCGTTCCAGGAAGTGTTGGGGGAGAAGGCCAGGCTCACGCTGTGGCTACTCATGGGCGCGGCGGGCTTCGTCATGATCATCGCCTGCGCCAACGTCGCGAATCTCACCCTGATGCGCGGCGTGCGCCGCGAGCACGAGCTGGTGGTGCGCGCCGCACTCGGCGCCGGCGCCGGCCGTCTCCGCCGCCTCATGCTCGCCGAGAATCTCGTGCTGGCACTGCTCGGCAGCGTGCTCGGACTGATCCTCGCGTACGGCGGTATCGGCATGTTGACGGGATTTGCCGCTCGCTACTCTCCGCGGGCGAACGAGATTCGTCTCGACGGCATGGTGCTCGGCTTCACGCTCGCGCTCGCGGCGATCGTCGCTGTGCTCTTGTCCTTTGCGCCGAAACTGGCCTGGGAGCGCGCGCTCGGACCGGCGCTGGCGATGGGCAGCAAGCGCGCGAGCGGCGGCACGCGGCGGCAACGGCTGCAGCAGACGCTGGTGGTGGCACAGATCGCCGTGTGCGTGGTGCTGCTCACCGGCGCGGGATTGCTCACCCGCACCATGCAGCGACTCTCCGTGGTGCCGGCTGGGTTGAATACCGAGAACGTGCTGACCATGGAAGTGCCGCGCGACTTCGGCGGAAAGGACGATGCCGCGGCGATCGGCCAATATGAGCAGATGCAGCGCGAGCTCGCAGCGCTGCCCGGCGTGAGCCAGGTCGGCTTCGGCTCGACGATGCCGCTGCGCACCGGCGGTATCGTGCTCGAAATCAAGGCCGAGGGCCGCGCCGTCGCCCCTAACGAACCCATGCCGCGCTCGGAATATCGCACCGCCAGTCCGGATTACTTCCGTGCTTCGGGCATCCCGCTGATCAAGGGGCGCGAGTTCTCATCGACCGATCGCGTCGGCACCGGCCGTGTCGCCATCATCAATAAGGCGCTCGCCGACCGGCTGTTCCCGAATCAGGATCCGATCGGCCGGCACGTCGCCTGGACCGGTGAGGTGCTCAAGTTCGTCCCGTTCTCGGGAGAGTGGCGCACCGTCGTTGGCGTCGTCGGCAACACGAAGGACGGTGGGCTCGATGCCGAACCGACCCCCGCGATGTTCATGCCGTTCGCGCAGGAACTGTTTCCGTCGGGAGGACTGGTGATTCGCTCGCGCGGCGACGCCTCCGCCATCGCGCCCGCGGCGACCAAGATCGTCCGCGGCATCGCGCCGCAGCAGCCGATCGAGAAGGTGCTGACGATCGATCAGATCCGCGATGAGAGCGTTGCGCCGCGCCGGTTGAACGCGCTGCTGGTGACGTCGTTCGGCGTGCTCGCGCTCGTCGTCGCCGCCATCGGCATCGCGGCCGTGCTCGCTTTCTCGGTGAGCGCGCGCACCAACGAGATCGGCATTCGCATGAGCCTCGGCGCCGACTCGGCGAACGTGCAGCGCATGATTCTGTCGGAGGGCGGCGCGCTGGTTATCGGC
>JALZAE010000363.1 GCA_030948535.1 Gemmatimonadota bacterium
CCGCGGCCGACTAGCTCTTTGTGCCCGTGTTGCACCGCATCGGTGATGATGCGCTTGGTGACGGCGACGATCTCCTCTTCGCTGCGCTGCACCGGCAGCTCGGCCGTGGTGCGCGCCGCCTCCGGCGTCGACAGCGACAGCGCCTTGATGATGCGGCTGCCGAGCGACGGCAGTCGCTCCTCGCGCTCGGCGACCTCGCTGGCCGGCATTCCCAACTGACTCGCGATCTCGTCGACGAAGGCGTTGTCGACCAGTTCCCAGCCGAGCGCACGCGCGACTCCCTCCGCCACCTCGGAGCCGCCGGAGCCATACATGCGACTGATCGTGATCAGCATGAGTCGGCGCGCTCGATGCGGGACTTTCGGTTCACCCGAACAGATCTTGGCCGGGCGGACGCCGCCGCTCGGGCGCGGCCGCTCGTGCATAGTGACCGGCATCGGAGCGGGAGATCTTGCGACGGGCCACGAGCGCCTCGAGCACCAGCTCGCACGCGGCCGCGGTCTGCATCTCGTCGCCGACGGTGGCGAGCCCGACGGAGTGCACCAGCTCGACCAAGCCCGGCACGCGCTCGAAGCCGCGCATCATCGCGGAGGCGGATACGTCGTCGGTCACCTGCAACGCGTTGCCGCGGTCGAACCACATCACCATGTCGTCGGTGTCGACGCCGGCGGCACGCTCCTCGAATGTCGCATCGGCGGCGCGCCGGATCAGCTCCTGCGCGATCGCCATCCCGCCGACGAGCTCGCCCTCATACTCGAGCTCGATCTTTCCGGTGATGGCGGGGAGCGCGGCGTAGATGTCGGTGATGCGTGGGACGACCTCGCACTCGCCCGAGTGTGCCGCGCGGCGCTCGGCGCTGGAGACCGCGTTTTCCGTCACCGAGATCGGCATCCGCTGCGAGACGCCTGAGCGCTTGTCGATCCGCTTGTCGACGCGCGCCTCGAACGCGATGCGCTCGATCGTCTCGCTGATGAAGTCGGGGATGCGCACGGGGAGCGCGCCGCGAACCGTCCACGCCTCCTGCTGCGTGATCTGCACGCCGAGCTCGACCGACTGCGGATAGTGCGTGACGATCTCGCTGCCGATGCGATCCTTGAGCGGCGTGATGATCTTGCCACGCGCCGTGTAGTCTTCGGGATTCGCGGTGAAGCAGATGAGCACGTCGAGCGAGAGCCGGATCGGGTAGCCTTTGATCTGGACGTCGCCCTCCTGCATGATGTTGAAGAGACCGACCTGGATCTTTCCGGCGAGATCCGGCAGCTCGTTGAGCGCGAAGATGCCGCGATTCGCGCGCGGCAGCATGCCGTAGTGAATCGTCAGCTCGTCGGAGAGCACGTGGCCACCGCGCGCGGCGCGAATCGGATCGACGTCGCCGATGATGTCGGCGATCGTGACGTCCGGCGTCGCCAGCTTCTCGACGAAGCGGCTGTCGCGATCGATCCAGGCGATCGGCGTGTCGTCCCCGCCTTCGCGAATCCGCTCGCGCGCGAACTTCGAGATCGGCGCGAAGGGATTGTCGTTAATCTCGCTCCCCGCCACGACGGGAATCGCATCATCCAGCAGCGTCGCCAGCCCGCGCAAAATGCGGGACTTTGCTTGGCCGCGGAGCCCGAGCAAAATGAAATTGTGCTTCGACAGCAGCGCGTTGGCGATCTGCGGCACGACGGTGTCATCGTACCCGACGACTCCGGGGAAAATCGGCCCGCCCGATTGCAACCGGTCGAGCAGATTCGAGCGAACCTCATCTTTCACCGACCGTCGAGCCCGGTGCGGGGCGGCGAAGATGGATTTCTTGAGGGCACCGAGGGTTTCTGGAAAAGACAACACTGACTGATTCTCCACTATGGACGCCGCGGATCGGGCGTCGCACTGAGCGACGACATGCGTTCGATGATCGTACTCAAGGGGGATGGCGTCGCGCCAGAGTGTTGCAGAAACGTCAGCCGCCGTACGGCGATGGCAACAGCGCCGCGGATTTTCGCGGATGAACGCGGATCAGTCCTCTCCAACTGCTCTATCGGCGAGAATTGGCAAACGCCAGGCGCTTGAACTCTGGCTTCGGACCAAAATTCAAAAGGAGACCGACCTCGACGTCGCTGCAGCGCAAATAGTTCAACAATTGCGCGCTGTGCGAATCGTGCAACGCCGAGCACGATCTTACCTCGACGATGATGACGCCAGCGACCACTACATCCGGGCGAAAAGCGGCAATGCGTCGTCCTCGAAATATTACGGACAGGATTGGTTGACGCTCGACGGAGAGCGCATATCCGCGTCCATCCGCGGAAATCTGCGGCTGCCTTTGCGGTTCTCACGCATCATTTTTGCACAGCCACACTCATCAATCCGCGGCCGACACCTCGACCAGGTTGTCGTAAAACACCGGACCATGCCCGAGGTCAGTCTCCAGCTGCGACGTCGTGTCGTTGGCGTTCTTTCCATCTGCGGCATACTTCGCCCACCAGATCGATGGCGCCCACACGGATCCGCGGCGAATTCCCTCGTCGACGCGAGCGATGGCGAGAAATTCTCCGCGGTCGTTGTGCACGACGACGCGCGCGCCCGCGACGATGCTCCGAGGACCCGCGTCGTCAGGATGGAGCAGCAACTCGGGCTCGCCGGCGGCGCGGCGGAGCGACGCGATGTTCACGAAGGTCGTGTTCAAGAACTGATGCGCCGGCGAGCTGATCAGCGTTAGCGGGTAGCGCGCGGCCAACTCAGGCACCGCCTCCGGAAATTCGTACGGCGCCGTGAAGGTCGGCAGCGGATCGAGGCCCATCTCCTTCATCCGTTCGGAGTAGAACTCGCACTTCCCACTCGGCGACGGAAACTCGCCGGTGGCGTAGGGCAGATACGGCCGCGGCACGTTGAGTCTCACCCAACCCCGCTCCAGCAGCGCATCGAGCGTCACGCCCTGCATCCGCTCGTGCGGCGAGTCGAGCGCGGTGCGAATGAGCGTGAGGTCGTCGTCGCGCAGTGACGGATGGTCCATTCCCATCTTCGCGGCGATCAGCCGGAAGATCTCGCTGTTTGGCTTGCACTCGCCGATCGGCTCGATCGAGGGACGATTGAGCGATGCGTAGTGATGACCATAGGCGAAGTGCAGATCCCAGTGTTCCAGCTGCGTGGTCGCCGGCAGGACGATGTCGGCGTAGTCCGCGGTGTCCGTCTGAAAGTGCTCGAGCACGACGGTGAACAGGTCGTCGCGCTTGAGGCCGCGCGTGACCGCACCGCGATCAGGGGCGACGGCGGCAGGGTTGGAGTTGTACACGATCATGGCCTTCACGGGCGGCCCGCCGACGCCGGCATCGGGCAACGTCAACGCATCACCGAGCCGGATCATGTTGATCGTGCGAACGGGCGGCGACAGGTCTGGACGCTCCAGCGCCGCGGTGTTGAACTTGAAGTTCGCGCTTGTCGACAGCTGTACGCCGCCGCCGGCGCGACGCCAATGGCCGGCAACCGCGGGCATGCACGCGATCGTGCGCACCGCCATCCCGCCGCCCGCGTGGCGTTGCAATCCGTAGTTGACGCGCACGAATGCCGCGCGCGCGCGGCCGTACTGCCGGCCCAGCTCGGCGATGCGCGCCGCATCAATTCCCGTGATGGCCGCGGCGCGCTCGGGCGTCCACTCTTTCACGCGTTCACGCAGCTGGTCGGCACCGAGCGTGTAGCGCGCGAGATAGTCGGCATCCTCCAAACCCTCGGCGAACATCACGTGCATCATCGCGAGCGCCAACGCTGCGTCGGTACCCGGACGAATGCCGATCCACTCGGTGCATTGCTCAGCCGTGCGCGTACGAATGGGATCGATGGCGATGATCGGGACGCCCTTCTTCTTCGCTTCGAGAACGAACGGCCAGAGATGCGGGTTCGAGGTGAGCGTGTTCGTCCCCCACAGGAGCACGAGATCGCTCTCCGGAATTCCCTCGCCATCAGCGCCGATGTTTGCGCCGACGGTCATCCGCATGCCAACGGTTCCCGCCATCGAGCAGATCGTCCGGTCGAGCTTGCTAGCCCCGAGGACATGGAAGAAGCGACGGTCGATGGAAGAGCTCTGCACGTACCCCATGGTGCCC
The DNA here is from genome assembly GCA_030948535.1 of Gemmatimonadota bacterium. GTDB lineage: Bacteria > Gemmatimonadota > Gemmatimonadetes > Gemmatimonadales > Gemmatimonadaceae > JALZAE01. The sequence goes on from JALZAE010000363.1 coordinate 4,080, forward strand.
GCGTACGAATACGGCAGGATGGCCTGCGGGCCGTCGGCGGATGCGGCGATGGCGCCCAGGCGCGTCGCGATCTCCGCGAGCGCATCATCCCATGAGACGCGCTCGAATTTTCCCGAGCCCTTTGGACCCACGCGCCGGAGCGGTGTCGTCAAACGTTCCGCATGATAGGTGCGCTCGACGTAGCGGTTCACCTTCGCGCAGAGGAACCCTTGGGTGAAAGGGTGATCTGGATCACCGGCTACGCGCGTGGCGCGCCCGTTCTCCACCGTCACGATCATGGCGCAGGTATCGGGGCAATCGTGCGGACAAGCCCCGCGTACGCTACCATTCACCGGCGGAGAGAGGTCGACAGCGGTCATTTCCGCCTCTGTGCGTAGATGGGTCGTCCCGTATCTCTTGACAGCGCGAGCACGTACGATAGAATATCACCCGCTCAACCTGATCTTGCAGCTCCTTCCGGGTCCAGCGTTTGCTGGAACGGATTTGCTCGAAGCCCCACTCGGTCCCCTACAAGGAGAATGTACATGAAGCGCTTGGCTGTCGTCGCCGCCGTGATCGCGGTCGCTGCCTGCAGTAAGAAGGATGCCGCCCCGGTAGACACCGCCGCCGCCGCGCCCGCGATGGCCCCCGCTCCTGCGTCAACTCCGGCCGTGGACTCGATGAAGAAGGACACCGTCGCGAAGCATGACTCGGCCATGATGAAGATGACGAAGGACAGCATGATGTCCAAGGCGTCAAAGGACACCTCGAAGATGAAGATGAAGAAGGCTCCGTAAGCCTTTTTTCGCTATTCCATGG
>JALZAE010000385.1 GCA_030948535.1 Gemmatimonadota bacterium
GAGTCCTGCTGGCGGTGTTTGGCGCGCGCGAGCTTCTCGCGCTCGTACCGGGCTCTCTGCCGCGCGCGGACGATGTCGCCATCGACCGCACGGTGCTCGCCGCGACGATCGCGACGGCCGCGGTGGTCGGCATCGTGTTCGGCCTTGTCACCGCATTGCACGCGCGCCGCGCGAGCGTGGCGGAAACGCTGCACGGCGGCACGCGAAGTACGGCAGGCGCATCGCGCGCCGCGGGGCGGCGACTGCTCGTGGCGGTCGAGATCGCGCTCTCAGTGATGCTACTGGTCGGCGCGGGGTTAATGGCATCGAGCTTCGTGCGACTCGAGCGAGTGAATCCGGGCTTCGATCCATCGCACAGTGTCGCCGCGGACGTGCTGCTTCCGGTCGGACCGCGCTTCAATCCCGTTCGCGATGGGCCGGCGTGGTCGCGCTTCTTCGCCGAGCTGACGGGGCGGCTCGTCACGACACCGGGTGTCGAGGCCGTCGGCGCGGTGAGCTCACTCCCACTCAGCGGCGCCTTCGAGTCGGGCGGCTTCGCGATCGAAGGCCGGCCGCCGCGGCCGGCCGGCCAAGGATTGAGCGCGCAATACTCCGTCATCGCGGGCGACTACTTTCGCGCGATGGGGATCAAGCTGCTGGCGGGCCGCGCCTTCGATGGGCGCGATCGCGGTGACAGCGCTGCCATTCCGGTGATCATCGTGAGCCAGGCGTTCGCGACGACGCACTTCCCGGGCGAAAGCGCCATCGGCAAGCGGCTGCGGTCAGGCTTCGACTTCACCGGCTCGACGCGCGAGATCGTGGGGATCGTCGACAACGTGCACCAGATCGGACTGGGCCAGGCCGCGGAGCCAATGATGTACGTGCCCGAGTCGCAGATGCCGTATCCGTTCCTGACTCTCGTCCTTCGCGCACCCGGCGACGCGCTGGGCGCCGTGCCTGGCGCGCGCGCGGCGCTCAAGTCACTCGATCCGACGATCGCGCTCGACAAGGTCCGGCGCCTCGATGATCTGCTCGCGCAGTCGCTGGCGCGCCAGCGGTTCAATCTCGTGCTCCTTACCGCCTTCGCGCTGTCCGCGCTGGCACTCGCGCTGGTCGGATTGTACGGCGTCATCGCGCTGAGCGTGGGGCAGCGCCGCCGTGAAATCGGCGTGCGGCTCGCGCTGGGCGCGCAAACACGCGACGTGGTGCGGCTCGTGCTCGGCGAAGCGGCGCGGGTGACCGCGGCGGGCATCGTCGCCGGTCTTGCCGGTGCCCTGGCGGTGTCGCGGCTGATGCGCGCGCTGTTGTTCGATGTCAGCGCGACGGACGCGATGGTATACGGCGCCGCCGCGGTGATCGTCGCCGTCGTAGCGCTCGCGGCGACGTTGCTGCCGGCGAGACGCGCGACGCGAGTCGCGCCAATGGACGCGTTACGCTTGGAGTGACGGCGGCCTAGGCTCGTGTTCGTCTTGACAAACACCGCATCTTCGGCGCTTCTATCGCATCGATCCTCGTCCGCTCGCTCTCTCACGGAGATCTGCATGGCGATCAAGGGCTCACGCGCCGAACGGGGACATGTTACCCCGCACCTCATCGTGCGTGGCGGCGATCGTGCAATCGACTTTTACCGCCGAGGGTTCGGCGCGGTGCTGCTCTATCGCTCCGAGCTGCCGCACGGCGCCGGCATTCACGCGCACATGCGTGCGTGGCAAACACTGATCATGATCACCGACGAAGCGACAGATGAGCGCGCGCGGCAACCGGACGCTCCCCTATCGCCGGAGTCGCTGGGCGGATCGACAGTGATGCTCGAGACGTACGTCGAGAACGTCGACGATACCTTCGCGCGCGCGCTCGATGCCGGCGCGACCGCGGTGAAGGAGCCGTGGGACGCGTTCTACGGCGATCGCTGCGCGTACATCAAGGATCCCTTCGGTCATCTGTGGTCGCTGATGACGACGTTCGAGGAGCTGACGCCGGATCAGGTCGCCGAGCGGATGCAGGACATGATGGCGGAGAAGGAGCAGGCGCGCGATCACGAGGAGCATTGACCTTGGCCGCGACATCCAAGCGCGCCGGCTCGCGTCCGTACGGCGTGCCTCCGAGCGTGGCGATGGTGCAGGGCGTGATCGCCAAGATGAAGGAGAAGACGGGGCGCACGATCGACGAATGGGTCAAGGAAGTGAAGCGCAGCGGGCCCGCCACGGAGCAGGAGCGCGCGCAATGGCTCAAGTCCGAGCATGGGCTCGGCACCAACTACGCCGGTTGGATCGCCGGCCGCTCGGTCGGCAAAGGACTCGAGGATGGCGATCCCGCCGCCTACCTCCGAGCAGCCGATCGTCATGTCGAGGAGATGTATGGCGGCGCGAAGTCCGCGCTGCGGCCGATCCACGACGAGCTGCTGCGCGTGGCGTACTCGTTAGGCAGCGACGTGAAGGCGTGTCCCTGCCAAACGATCGTTCCCCTGTATCGGCATCACGTATTCGCGCAGATCAAGCCCAGCACCAAGACGCGCGTCGATCTCGGCCTGGCGCTCGGCGATCTCAAGAAGGTTCCGGCGCGCGTGATCGACACCGGCGGATTCGAGAAGAAGGATCGGATCACGCATAGGATCGCGATCGGGGCGCTGGAGGAGATCGATGATGAAGTGAAGAAGTGGATGGAGGTCGCGTATGAGGGGGACAGGGGCTAGGTGTTAGGTGTTAGGTGTTAGGGGTTAGGGTTGGGAATTTGGGGGTTGGGGGATGGGGCGCCGAATTGAGTTCGGCGTCTTTTTCGTTTTCGCGATTTTTGGGCGCGCCCCAACCCCTGGCCCCCGGCCCCCGTCCTTTCTACTTTACCAAGACTATCTAGGCAACGAAACCCCATGGCCGAGAAATCTGTGAACGACATGTTGCACGGGACGCTCGACGCGCTCGTGCTCAAGACGCTGTCATGGGGTCCGCGACACGGCTACGGCATCGCGAAGTGGATCGAGGATGCGTCGGGCGAGCTGGAGATCGAGGAGGGCTCGCTCTATCCGTCACTCTATCGCATGGAGCGGCGAGGGTGGTTGCGCGCGGAGTGGGGCGTGAGCGAGCTCGGACGGCGCGCGAAGTTTTACTCGCTGACCCGGCTCGGCAAGGAGCAGCTGAAGGCCGAGACGGCGCAGTGGGCGTCGTTCACACGAGCGGTGTCGCGCGTGCTGCTTCCCGGCTAACGCGCCGCCGGCTCGCCGACCATGTCCTCGATGCCCCGAGTCGCGCGCCAGCTTCGGTCGCTGATGTTCTGGACGCCGAGCGTCGACGAAGAGGTCGACGAGGAGTTGGCGTTCCACGTCGCGATGCGCGCGCGCGAGTACGTCGAGCGCGGGATGGATCCCGACGAGGCGCGCGCCGCGGCGATCCGAAAAATTCGGTGACATCGATGGTGTCCACGCCACGTGCCGTCACATCGGCGAGAGGAGAGATCGAGAGATGCGGAACGCGGAACGGATCGACGAGCTGCGAAACGACCTGGTGTTCGCCCTGCGCCAGCTCCCGCGTCACCAAGGACTTTTTCTCGACACTCAAGATTCGGTTGATCGCCGGCCGCACGTTCGACAGCAGGGATCGCGACGACGCGCCGCTCGTCGCGATCGTCGACCGTGCGACGGCGAAGCGCTACTTCCAAGGTGCGAATCCTGTCGGCCAACGCATCGTGCTCGACGACCCGGCTTACCCGGACAAACCGCGCGAGATCGTCGGAGTCGTCGGTGACGTACATGGCTCTTCTCTGGCCGAGGAGCCCTCGCCCAAGATTTACACGCCGCTCTCACAATCATCGGGCAACTACCTCACGGCGGTGATCCGCACCAATGGATCGCCGCGTGTGATCATCGGCGCGGCGCGCGCGCAGGTCGCCGCAATCGATCCCACCTTGCCGACCTTCGGCGAAAAGACGATGAGCGAGCGCGTGGAGGATACCGTCGCCGGACCTCGCTTTTACATGGTCTTGCTGGCGAGCTTCGCGGCCGTGGCACTCATCCTCGCGTCCGTCGGCATCTATGGCGTCATGTCCTACGCGGTGAGCCAGCTCACGCGGGACATTGGCATCCGCGTCGCGCTCGGCGCCAGCCAGGGCGAGATCCTGCGCCTGATCGTGAAGCAGGGAATGCTCCTGACCGGCATCGGCATCGTGGTCGGCCTCGCGGGTGCGGCCGCGATGGGTCGCGTGATCGGCGGATTGCTCTTCGGCACCGAGAGCACAGACTTGCTCACCTTCGGCGCGGTCACGCTTGCTCTCTCGCTGGTCTCGCTCGCTGCGTGCCTGATTCCGGCGCGTCGCGCGGCGGGGATTGATCCGTTGGTGGCGTTTCGAGGATGAGAAGGAAGGTGTTAGGTATTGAGGTGTTGCGGACGCCGAATCGGTATTTGTGCTGAACGGCAGATCGGCGCCCTCACCACCTGACAGCTGACACCTAACACCTTTGCTCTATCTTTCCTCCCCATGCGCACCCTCGTCCAACGCGTTTCCCGAGCCGAGGTCCGGATCGACGGCGGCGTCCGCGGCCGCATCGGCGTCGGCTTCGTCTTGCTCGTGGGGCTCACGCACTCCGACACCAAGGAGCATCTGGCGTGGATGGCGGACAAAGTGCTCTCGCTGCGGCTGTTCGGGGATGCGGATGGGAAGATGAATCTCGGGCTCGAGGATGTCGGCGGCGCGTTGCTCGTGGTGTCGCAGTTCACGCTCTACGGCGACGCGCGGAAGGGACGCCGGCCGAGCTTCATCGACGCAGCGCGGCCGGAGCAGGCGACACCGCTGTACGAGCGGTTCGTGGCGCTGTTGCGCGAGCGTGGCGCGACGGTGGAGACCGGCGAGTTCGGTGCGATGATGGAAGTCGAGCTCGTGAACGACGGCCCCGTGACGCTGTGGCTCGAACGATGAGCGAACCGCTTCGTGTCATCCTCGCATCACAGTCGCCGCGGCGCAGCCAGCTCTTGTCGCTGATCGGCATGGCGCACGAGGTGATGCCGGCCGACATCGACGAGAGTTACGGCGATGGTGAGGTGCCGCTCGCGCACGCCGAGCGACTCGCGCGCGAAAAGGGACGGACGATCGCTGCTCGCGCGCCCGACGCGCTCATCATCTCGGCGGACACGATCGTCGTCATCGATGGCATCGTGCTGGGCAAGCCGACCGACGAAGCGGATGCCGCCGCGATGCTCGAGCGGCTGAGCGGTCGCACGCACACCGTTTTCACCGCGGTTGCCGTGTTGCGTGTTGGGGCGATCGAGTCGGGCGTCGAGGCGGTGACGGTGACTTTTCGTGCGCTCGATGCGGCCGCGATCGCCGAATACATCGCGACCCGCGAGCCGATGGACAAGGCGGGGTCGTACGGGATTCAGGGTTACGGCGCGACGATCGTCGAGCGCATCGACGGCGACTATTTCGCGGTGATGGGACTCGCGCTCGGCAGAATGGTGGAGCTGATGGCGCGCGTCGGCGTTCGCTACCGCTTCGGCACGCTCGATGTCACCGCGGACTGAGCGCGCCGCGATAACGCGTCTCCCAGATCGCCAGTCGGTCCGCAACGTCGCTCACGGTGATGCGCTGCATGCGATCGAGATAGGTGCGTGTGGACACGGCGTCTGTCGAGCCGTCTCCCTCGTGATAGGCATCGACCATCAGATCGTGCGAGGCCCGATACGGCCCGACTCGTCGCGGATCGGCGTAGCCCATGAGGCTGATGACGGGGCGGCCGAGCGCAACCGCGATGTGCAGCGGGCCGGTGTCGACGGAGATGACGAGTGGCGCCGCGTCGAGAATGGATACGAGGCGACGCAGTCCGCTGTCGAGCGCGGATATCACCGGGTGCTTCGCCCTGCGCATGACGAACGCCTCGGTCGTGCGCTCGCGCGGCGACGGTCCGCCGACGAGCATCGGCTGCACGCCGTGCTTCTCGTAGAGGATGTCGGCGGTCTGCGCCCATCGCTCGGGGAGCCAGTCCTTCGCCGGCTTGCTGCTACCGATGACGAGCGGCACGATCGGCCGGTCGAACCGCGCGAGAAACTCGCTCTGCCAGGCGCGTTCCTCAGGCCACGGGCCGAGTCCCCACTGGGGCTCTCCGTGCGGGATGCTCAGCGCGTCCAGAAACTCGAGGTACTCATCCTGGATGTGCGCGCGCGGCTGGGGCGAGAGGCGGTCGGTCGTGAAGAGCCAATTGAGGTCGCGCGCCCGGGCGCGGTCGTAGCCGATCTTGCGCGGCGCACGGGCGAGCGCGGTGAGCACGCCGGCCTTGAAGTAGCTTTGCAGATCGAGCACGACATCGAAGGGATGTTTGTCGAGCACGTGGCGTGCGTCGAGAAAGGCGGTCCATCCCCGGCTTCGGTCGAACACCAGCAGCTCATCGACCGACGGATGTCCGCGCACGAGCGCGGCCGGCCCCGGCTGCAGCATCCAGCTAATGTGACTACGCGGCGAATGGCGCTTGATGGCGTTGACGACCGGCAGCACGTGAACCGCATCGCCGACGGCCGTGAGCATGATGATGCCGATGCGCTCGTGCATGCCGGAAAGGTAGCGGCATGGGCATGAAGCTGAAGCGTCTCGAGGCGTGGTGGAAGCGCACGTCGATGCGCGCCCTGGCGGCGACGATGCGCACACCGCCGCGAGGCAGCACTCCCGATTGGGGCGCGCGTCCCTGGCGCGTGCTCTACATCCGATACGGCCGCATCGGCGACATGATCATGTCGACCGGCGTGATGCGCGCCATCGCCGCATCGCATCCCACCGTCCGGCTCGACGTGATCGGCGCGCCGGCGAACGTCGAGGTGCTGGACGG
>JALZAE010000394.1 GCA_030948535.1 Gemmatimonadota bacterium
AGCGAGCACTGCTCGTACAAGCACTCCCGCCCGCTGCTGAAGACGCTTCCGACGAAGGCGCCATACGTCCTTCAGGGTCCGGGCGAGAATGCGGGTGTCATCGCCATCGGTGACGGCCTGGCGATCGCATTCAAGATCGAATCGCACAATCATCCGTCCGCCGTCGAGCCCTACCAGGGCGCGGCCACCGGTGTCGGCGGCATTCTGCGCGACGTGTTCACGATGGGCGCGCGTCCCATCGCCATGCTCAACTCGTTGCGCTTCGGCTCCCTCGACTCGGCGCGCACGCGCTATCTGTTCGCCGGCGTCGTGAAGGGGATCGGCGACTACGGCAACTGCGTCGGTATTCCGACCGTCGCCGGCGACGTGATGTTCGATCCGGCGTATGAAGGCAATCCGCTCGTCAACGCGATGTGCGTCGGCATTCTGCACGAGAGCGAGCTCATTCGCGCCAAGGCCGAGGGCGTCGGCAATCCGATCATGGCCGTCGGCGCGCGTACGGGGCGCGATGGCATTCACGGCGCGTCCTTCGCATCCGAGGATCTGTCCGAGGCGAGCGAGGCCAAACGACCGCGCGTGCAGGTCGGCGATCCATTCACCGAGAAGCTTCTGCTCGAGGCGAGTCTGGAGCTCATCGCCAGCGGCCACATCGTGGCGATTCAGGACATGGGTGCCGCGGGACTGACGTCATCATCGGCGGAGATGGCGGCGCGCGGCGATGTCGGCGTCACGATCGACACGAGCAAAGTGCCGGTGCGCGAAGAAGGGATGACGCCGTACGAGATCCTGCTCAGCGAATCGCAGGAGCGGATGCTCGTCGTGGCGACCAAAGGGCGCGAGGAAGCGGTGCGGGCGATTCTCGCGAAGTGGGATCTCAGCGCCGAGGTCATCGGGGAAGTCATTGCCGAGCCCGTCTATCGTGTGACTGAGGGCCATCGCGTCGTCGCGGAATTTCCGGGATCGCGCCTCGTCACCGACTGTCCGATGTACACGCCGCCGGCGAAGGAATCGGAAGCGATCATCGCGCTGCGCGAGCGCGATGTCGCCGCGATCGAAGAAAAACCGGAAGAGACCGATCCGGTTTGGACCCTCACGCGCCTGCTCTCGTCACCGACGATCGCCAGCAAGCTGTGGGTCTATCGCCAGTATGACTCGACGGTGCGCACTGGTACCGTCGTCGGCCCGGGCGCGGGAGATGCCGCCGTCGTTCGCCTGCGGGGCACGGACAAAGCACTCGCGCTCAAGACCGATTGCAACGGACGCTACGTGCATCTCGATCCCAAGCTCGGCGCGTCGATCGCCGTCGCGGAGGCCGCACGCAACGTCGCCTGCGTCGGCGGGCGGCCCATGGCGATCACCAACTGTCTCAACTTTGGCAACCCGAAACGTCCCGAGGTCTACTTCCAACTCCGTGAAGCCATCGCCGGCATTGGCGACGCGTGCCGCGCCCTGGGCACGCCGGTCACGGGGGGAAACGTCTCCCTCTACAACGAGAGCCCGAGCGGCGCCGTCTATCCGACGCCCACGATCGGCATGGTCGGGCTGATCGCGTCGCTCGACCACGTGACGCGCGGAACGTTCGCGACCGAAGGCGACACGATCGTGCTCTTCGGCGAGCCGACGGACGAGATCGGCGCCAGCGAATATCTCTCGCGTATTCACGGTGTGGTCGCTGGCGCGCCGCCGCGCTGCGATCTGGCGCGCGAGCGCGCGACCATCGACGCCTTACTCGAAGCGATCGCGGCCGGTGACGTCACCTCCGCCCACGATTGCAGCGACGGCGGTCTCGCCGTCGCGCTTGCGGAGTGCGCCATGGGCGATCGCGAGCGCATGCTCGGCGCATCCGTCGATCTCAGCGACTGGTCGGGTTTGCCCCTGCGCGCGCTGCTGTTCGGGGAAGCGCAGGCTCGGATCGTCGTCGGCACGAGCGACGCGGCCGCCGTGCTGGCGATCGCCACGCGGCATGGCGTGTCCGCGCGCGAGATCGGGCGAGTGCGCGGCGAAGGTGCCCCGCTCGAGATGCGCGTCGGCGTTCGCACGATTTCCGCACCACTCGCGCGGCTCGCCCATGCATTTCACGACGCGATTCCAGCTATAATGAGACGTTCGCCGGCGGACACCGCCGTCGAGACGCAGCACCCTCAACCAGCGGCCGTCTGACATGTGTGGCATCTTCGGTGTGCGCGGCGTGGACGACGCGGCCGCGCTCACGCAGTTGGGTTTGTACTCGCTCCAGCATCGCGGTCAGGAATCCGCCGGCATCGTCGCGGTCGACGAGGAGCTCACGGCGCGGGCGCACCGCTCGATGGGGCTCGTCTCCGAAGGGATCTCCACGAACGCGGTCCCGTCGCTCCGCGGCGGACTCGCCATCGGCCACACGCGCTACAGCACGGCGGGCTCCTCGACGATCGAGAACGCGCAGCCGGTGCTCGTGCGCTTTCGCAATGGCCACATCGCGCTGGCGCACAACGGCAATCTGATCAACGCCACCGAGCTGCGGCACGAGCTCGAGGACGATGGATCGATCTTCGCGTCGACGATGGACTCCGAGGTCATCGTTCATCGCATCGCGAAGTCCAGATCCGAGAAGCCGGAAGAGCAGCTCGCCGACGCGCTGCGGGGCGTCGATGGCGCGTACTGTCTGCTCGTCACCATCGGCGATACGATGCTCGCGGCGCGTGACCCCCGTGGATGGCAGCCATTGGTGATGGGCACCATCGGCGATGCGGTGGTGTTTGCCTCCGAGACCTGCGCCCTCGACATCGTCGGCGCGACCTACGTGCGGGATGTCGAGCCGGGGGAGATCGTCGTTGTCGATCGCGACGGCGTGCGCTCGCTCAAGCCGTTCGAGGCGATGGAGTCTCGCAAGTGCGTGTTCGAGTACGTGTACTTCTCGCGTCCCGACAGCCGCATCTGGGGCGGCTCGGTCGATCGCGCCCGCCGCGCGCTCGGACGCCGGCTGGGGCGCGAGTGCCCTGCCCCCGGCGCCGACTTCGTCTTCGCCGTTCCAGACTCCGCCAACGCCGCCGCGCTCGGCTACGCCGAGGAGACGGGACTTCCGGTGGAGCTCGCGCTCATCCGCAATCACTACATCGGGCGCACCTTCATCCAACCCTCCCAAGCGGGACGCGATCAGAAGGTCAAGGTCAAATACAACGCGGTCCGCGAAGTGCTCAACGGACGCAGTGTGGTGATGGTCGACGACTCGATCGTCCGCGGCTCGACCACGCGCGGACTCGTCAACATGATTCGCGGCGCCGGCGCGCGTGAAGTGCACATGCGCGTCGCCTCTGCGCCGATCACCGGGCCGTGCTACTACGGCATCGACACGCCGTCGCGCGAGGAGCTGATCGCCGCGAATCTGACGCAGGACGAGATCGCGAAGCACATCGGCGTCGATACGCTCGGCTATCTCTCGCTCGATGGGATGCTCGAATCTTCACCGGGTGGTCCCGGCGGATTCTGTCACGCCTGCTTCTCCGGCGACTACCCGACGCCACCGCCGGCTGATGCAAACAAGCTGCGCTTCGGCTGCGGTTGCTGATCCGTTACGCGCGCGCCTTGATCTTGGCGTGACCCATCTGCTTGTTTCTGCATGGATGCGCCCACCAGTCTCGAGATGACGGCCACCGAATCCGCGCCCGGCACCGGCGCGCCGACCGGCCCGCCCGCGAAATCGCAGCGCGTTTTCTTCTTCGGCGAAGGCGCGGCCGACGGCACGAAGGACATGAAAGCCGTGCTCGGCGGCAAGGGTGCGAACCTCGCCGAGATGACCAACCTCGGCGTACCCGTACCGCCCGGCTTTACCATCGCGACGAGCGCGTGCGTGTCGTATCTGCGCGACGGCGCGATCTCGCCCGAGCTGCGCGAGGAAGTGCAGCGAAGTCTCCAGCGCATCGAGAAAGCAACCGGGCGCGGCTTCGGCGATGCGAAGAGCCCGCTGCTCGTGTCCGTGCGATCGGGCGCCGCCGTGTCGATGCCGGGAATGATGGAAACCATCCTCAACCTCGGACTCAACGACATCACCGTGGTCGGACTGGCGACTGAGAGCGGCAGCGGACGATTCGCCTACGATTCCTACCGCCGATTCATCCAGATGTACTCCGATGTCGTGCTCAACGTGCCGCTGCACGACTTCGAGCTCTTACTCAAGGCCAAGCGCATCACGGCCGGCGTCGAGACCGACGCCGAGCTGAGCGAGGATGCGCTGCGCAATCTCGTCGAGGAGTACAAGGCCATCGTTCGGAACGCGACGGGCGCCGAATTTCCGATGGATCCGCCGACGCAGCTCTGGGGCGCGATCGAAGCCGTGTGGAAATCGTGGACCCTCAAAAAGGCCGTCGACTATCGTCGCGTGAACGGGATCTCCGAGACGCTCGGCACCGGCGTCAACGTCATGGCGATGGTGTTCGGCAACATGGGCGATGACTCGGGCACCGGCGTCGCCTTCACGCGCGACCCGTCGACCGGCGAGCATCGCTTTTACGGGGAGTTTCTCGTCAACGCGCAGGGTGAGGATGTCGTCGCCGGCATCCGCACACCGCTCGGCATCGACCAGATGGCGACGCGACTGCCGGCCGCGTACGTCGAGCTGCTCGAGACGCAGCAGCGGTTGGAGCGGCACTATCGCGACATGCAGGACATCGAGTTCACGGTCGAGCGCGGCAAGCTCTATCTGCTGCAGACGCGCACGGGGAAGCGCACCGCGGCCGCGGCGATTCGCATCGCGGAAGAGATGGTCGCCGAGGAATTGATCGACCGCGCCGAAGCGGTGCGTCGCGTGCCGCCGGACCAGCTCGATCGCCTGCTGCATCCCATCATCGACCCGAGCGCGCACGCGAAGGCGATCGCGACCGGACTGCCGGCGAGTCCCGGGGCGGCCAGCGGCCAAGCCGTGTTCGATCCCGACGTTGCTGAAGAGCGCGCCGCATCGGGCGAGCGCGTGATCCTCGTACGCGACGAGACGACACCTGAGGACTTCCACGGCATCGTCGCGGCCCGGGCCGTGCTCACCGCGCGCGGCGGCATGACGAGCCATGCGGCGGTCGTCGCCCGCGGCATGGGTAAGTGCGCCATCGTCGGTGCCAAGGCGATCGTGATCGACAACGATCACCGCCGCTTTACCGTCGACGGCACGACGGTGAACGAGGGGGATTGGATCACGCTCGACGGCGCCACCGGGCGCGTCTTCATCGGCGACCTGCCGACGATTCCGAGCGAAGTGGTGCGCGTGCTGTCGGGCCGCATACCGCCGGCGAGCTCCCGCGTATTTCAATCATTCGCGCACGTGCTCGGCTGGGCCGACGATGTGCGGCGCCTTCGCGTGCGCGCGAACGCGGACACCCCGCAAGACGCGCGCGTCGCACGAAATTTCGGCGCGGAAGGGATCGGGCTCTGCCGCACCGAGCACATGTTCTTCGAGGGCGAGCGGATCACCGCCATGCGCGAGATGATCGTCGCCCGCGATGAAGCCGGCCGCCGGCGCGCCCTAGCCAAGCTCCTGCCGATGCAGCGGAATGACTTCGAGGGAATCTTCGAGGCGATGAGCGGATATCCGGTCAACATCCGGCTGCTCGACCCGCCGCTGCATGAATTTTTGCCGCATGGCGGCGAGGATTCGAAGCGGCTCGCGCGCACGCTGGGTCTCACGCGCGCCGAGCTCAATCACATCGTGGAGACGCTGCGCGAGTCGAATCCGATGCTCGGACACCGCGGTTGCCGTCTTGGCATCACCTTCCCCGAGATCACGGAGATGCAGGGGCGCGCGATCTTCGAGGCCGCGGTCAAGGCGAAGCGCCGCGGCATCGACGTGCACCCCGAGATCATGATTCCTCTCGTGGCGACGGTCCGCGAGTTCGAGGACCAGCATGCGATCCTCGAGCGCGCGGCGAGTGAAGTCCTCGGCGCGATGGGCGAGCACGTGCCGTACACCATCGGCACGATGATCGAGCTCCCGCGCGCCGCGCTGACCGCCGCCGAGATCGCGGGCAAGGCGCAGTTCTTCTCGTTCGGCACGAACGATCTCACGCAGACGACGCTCGGACTCAGCCGCGATGATGCCGGACGTTTTCTACCGCTGTATGTCGAGCGCGGCATCCTGCCGGACGATCCGTTCCAGACGCTCGATGTTCCCGGCGTGGGTAAGCTCATTGCGATGGCGGTGACCGACGGGAGAAAGGCGCGCCCCGCGCTGAAAACCGGCATCTGCGGAGAGCACGGCGGCGATCCGCGCTCCATTCGTTTTTGCCACGACACGGGATTGGACTACGTATCGTGCTCGCCCTTCAGAGTCCCGATTGCCCGGTTGGCGGCGGCGCAGGCGGAGCTGACAAGCAGGGGGTAGGGGCCTGGGGGATGGAGGTCGGGCGACGGCTGAGACC
>JALZAE010000610.1 GCA_030948535.1 Gemmatimonadota bacterium
CGGTCCACTCGCGCGCCACGGCAAGCGGATCACCAGGGCCGAATTGCACGCAGGCGCCATCGCGGAGATCGATGCTGGGGATCGCGATCATCGCGCAATCTCGCGCAATGGCAGGTTCCGCGCAGGCATGGCCACCACGTTGCCGGTCGTGTTCGGGGCGCGTCAACCCACGCGCGCACACTGGCGGCGCGACGCTCGCGTGACATCATTGCAGCATGTCTACAACTCGGAAGAACGTCGCTCGTGTCTCGCTCGCCCTGATGCTGGCCGGCTGCTCGGCTGCCGGGAGCGCACCGACGCAGGGTGACGTCGATGCCAAAGCGATCGGCCACCAAGAAGGAGTCGCGACCGCGCCCATCCGCGTCGTGTACTTCGATGACTACGTCTGCGACGACTGCGCGCGCTTCAACAAGGATGCGATCGAACCGTTGCGGCGGGATTGGGTAGGCAAGGGACGCGCGAAGCTGGTGGTGGTCGATCTCGCGTGGAAGCGCGGCTCGGTGGCCGGCGCGGCCGCCGCGTGGTGCGCCGACGAGCAGGGCCAGTACTGGCCCATGCACACCATGCTGTTCGACCGGCAGGAGGTATGGAAGCGCGCCGTCGACATTCCAGCGGCGCTCGCGAGCTACGCCGCGGAGCTCAAGCTCGACACCGCGAAGTACAACCGCTGCGCGGCGAGCACGTCCCATCGCCAGCGCCTCGACGTCGCCGAAGAGCAGACCCGCCACTTCGCCGTGCGTGGCACGCCGGCGTTTGTCGTGAACGGGAAGCTCTTTTACGGCTCGCAGCAATGGCCGTGGTTCGAGAAAGTGCTCCTCGCCTACGAGAGCGGCCACCCCGAAGCCGCACCGCCGCCGCCGCTCAAGATCCCCACCAAGAGCGTGGTGGACAGCGAGAAGCTCAAACGTCTGCAGGACTCGATTGCGCGGATTACAGCGAAGAGCGGCGGTCCCCAGTAGGGGTTAGCGCGATGAGGTCAAGAGCGCTCAGTAACGACGAAGCTCCCCGCCACAGTGCGAGGAGCTTCGTCGTCAATCGGCATTCGAGAATCGCCAGAATCACATTCCGGGCAACAATGCTCCCGGCTTCAGTGTGATGAGAATCACGGCGACCGCATCCGGACCCATCTTGCCGGCCGGGAACTTGAGCACTTCGACATTGTCGATCGTGGTCGGATCGAGGTTACTGAATGGAGTCGGCTCCCCTGAACCCGCCGGGCCAGGGGTGCGCTGAAGGAGTACTTGACCAGCGTTCTCCCGCGGCCGCTCGAAGGCGCGCCGTTCAGCGGGAGCCGCCTTGTTTTCCGCGATGACGTTGTGGTCGCCGTTCGGCGTTTGCCGAAGCATCGTCTTGTACATCGCGCCCGCGACCGCCGCACCGCGCGCCGTCGCGATCACCGTGCTCGCGCTGTTCATCACAAACATCATCGGACGATGACTGGTGTCTCCCTTGGCCACTTCGGGGAAATGCTGGAGAATCATCGTGCGAATGCGAGCCTCGAGCGCGGGATCGCCCCGCCTCTGCGTCGGCGAGTACGACATCTGCGACACGGTGCCGCTCGTCCGGCCCTGCTGCGGCGCGACCGGATCGGGATGCGGGGTCTCGCACGCCACCGCGACGATGGCGACGACGGCGGCGGCGAGGACCGCTGCCTGCGCGGTGCGATGCGTTGACGAGCTGCTGGTCATGGCGACGATTCTCCGTTCGAGTGAAGAAGGGGACTCCGAGAGGGCGGGCGCCCATACTGCGCTTCCGATCGGTGTGGCGCGCTGTCCAACGGCGAGCAACAACGAGGCGTACTCGCGGGCACTCGACGCGACGCGCAATACTCTGCGATCGCAGTCGAGCTCGATGGCCAGTCGAAGCCGGCGGACCTGCCACCAGAGCGCGATGTTCCACGGCATCAGCACCAGCGCCGCGGCGCCGGTCAGCAACGCCAGTGGATCGCGTGCGCGGATGTGCTCGAGCTCGTGACGCAGCATGAGCCCACGCAATGCCGGCTCAATGCCGAGTGCCCACTCAGGCACCACGACCCGCGTGTTCGTGAAGCCGACGACGGCCGGGCCCACCTCGGGCGCGACGAGCACCGGCACGCCATCGAGGTTCGCCGTGCGCCACCGGCGCCGCTCGCGTCGCACGACCAACGCTGCCCGTACGAACACGCCGAGCACGAGCATCGAGAGGATCGGCCAGATCGCCATCAGCGGCCGATCCAGCACCAGCAGCGAGCTGCGCCACGTGCTCGGCGCGGACCTCTGGCGAACCGCGCCGACATTGGTAGGTGCGACTCTCGAGCGAGGAGTCGTGGGCCGGAACACCACGGCGCTCGGCGCGCGCTGCGCGAGAACCGCAATCGCAACCGGCGCCGTCGCTGAGGCGACAATCGCGAGCAACCAGACGAACCGGACCGAGCGGTGCCAAAGACGCGACATGCGCTCGAGCGAAATGGCGCCGGCGGTGAAGAGCGCGCTTAGGACTACAGAGTAGAAGAGCCAGGAAGCGATCATTTTCCACGCTCCTTCTTCTTATCCCCTTCCGGCAGGCGCTCATCGAGCAGCTTGCGCAGCCGTCGCGCTTCGGACGCGGTGAGGCCGCGGTCGCCAACGAGTTGGGTGAGCACGAGCTCGGGCGAGCCGCGAAACAGTCCGTCGATCAGTCGAGCCAGCGCGCTCTTGCGGGCCGCCTGCTCTTCAACGAGCGGGAAGTAGCGATGCGCTTTTCCCTCGGCCTCATGTCGGAGGTAGCCTTTCTCCTCCATGGTGCGGAGGATCGTAAGGACGGTTGTGTAAGCGAGATTGTCGGGCAGGCGCTCGCGCACTTCGGCGACGGTTCCGGACCCGAGCTGCCACAGCACCGACATCATGTCGAGCTCTCGTCCGGTGAGTACGACGTCCACGCGTGTTCTCCTACTAGAGGTGTAGTTAGAGTAAGGGGACGACGGTGGTCTGTCAACTAGACAAGTAGTAGGAGCGGGTGTGGGGTGTGGGGTGTGGTTAGG
>JALZAE010000424.1 GCA_030948535.1 Gemmatimonadota bacterium
CCATGCTGCCCGCGCGATTGACGAGCGTCGCCGCGAAAACGATCCAGACCGGCGCGGGGAGACCACCCACACCCCGCCACGGATTTCGCGTGAAAATCGGCGTTGTCTCTCGGCTAAGATCGTTGCCTGCGCGGGCGCGGCGAGCGACGCACGGCAACGGGTGAAAGCGCGGGTAGCTCCCGCGCAGCGAGTGAACAAGTTAATAAAGCTCGTACAACCTCACGCGCCACTTCGCCTTTTCGTCAAATGGGGCGACGCAGCCAGCGCTCGTGGTGAACGATCGCCTGAATCAGATGCTCATCGAACATCTCGGCCCCGTCGGCGGAGGGAAGGAGGAGCTCAGCGCTGATCGCCACTGAGCTCGCGTGTCATCTCGATCATCGTCCGACGAAACCCCGCGCGCCTGAACAGTCGCTGCGCCGGCTCGTTCTGCTCCGCCGTCGAGAGCACGACGCGTGGCGCGCCGCGCGACGCGAGCGACGCGAGCATGGCGTCGAGCAACATTCGGCCGACGCCGCGCCCTCGATGCGCATGATCGACCACGATGTCGTATAGCACACCCGCCGGCCCGCGCAGCGACATGTAGTCCCACCCCTCGAGACCTGCGTAAGCGTAGCCCGCCACTTCACCGTCACGCTCGGCGACAAGGATGACGACGTTTGGCTCGGCGAGCTGCCGGCCGAGGAATGAGCCATACGAGTTCTCGGTGTGCGGCGTCGCCTCGATGAATCGCCTCGGGTCGAACTCGTGATGCGTCCGAACGAGCAACGCACCCAGTCGGCCGACAGCATGGAGATCGGCCGGCGTCCCGGGACGAATTGTAGCAGCCGAAGTTTCGTCCATCGCAGCGTCCACTAGTCTCTCTATGAGATTTGCCCCGCCCCCTACGCGTCGTCGCTGCCCTTCTCTCCAGTCGACATCTGCTCCATCGGGCGCTTCGTTGATGCAATATGCTGTAGAGCCGTCGTTGCCGAGGAGCCGTGCCCAGTGCTTCTCGCCGGCGTCGAACCAAATCACGTCACCTTGCGGGCATCGCGCGCGACGCCGATGATCAACTTGTCACGCCACGTCGCCGAGACCAAATGAACGGAATCGCAACACACATCGTCCGAATCGGCGCACTCGCCGCTCTCGCCGCCTCCCTTCCCGCCACTGTTGACGCCCAGGCGCAGCGATGGTGGGCCGACGTGAAAGCGCTCGCCGACGACTCGATGCGCGGCCGCAACACCGGTAGCCCCGAACACAAGAAAGCCGCCGATTTCGTCGCCGCGGGATTCAAGGCGGCCGGACTCAAACCCATCGGCATCAGTGGCTACATCCAACCCGTTGCTTTCGTCGGCCGAACGCTCGACGAATCGAAGTCGTCGCTCACCCTCATCCGCGACGGCCACCACGAAGTACTCATACTCGGCGAGGACGCGACCTTGAACGCCCGAGCGCCGCTCGCGGCGCGCGTGTCGGCGCCAGTGGTCTTCGCCGGCTACGGCCTGGACCTCCCCGAGTACGGACACGACGACCTCTCGACGCTCGACCTAAAGGGTAAGGTCGTCGCGTTCCTCACCGGCGCTCCCAAAGGAATTCCCGGACCCGTTCTCTCGCACGCGCGCAGCTCGGCGTGGAAAACGTACCAGGCACACGGTGCGATCGGCGTGATCGCCTTCTCGTCCACACGCGCGGCCGACAGCGTTTTTGTCCGCGCGGCCCGCAACCGCGCGATCGGACCGCAGATGGCTCTCGCCGAATCGGCCATCGATCCGCAAGGCGGCAACACGCTGTTGATACAATGGAATGGAGCGCGTGGAGAAAAACTATTTGCCGGTGCGCCGGAACGCTTCGCGACTCTGGCCGCAATGGCCGACAGCGGTCTGCCGCTACCCACCTTCGCGCTCCCCGTGACGATTCGCTCGACGGCGAGAGTAACGCAAATTCCAATCGTGTCGCAGAATGTCGCCGGTGTGCTGATTGGGTCGGACCCGAAGCTGAAGGATGAGTACGTTGTGCTCACCGCGCACCTCGACCACCTCGGCGTCGGGCGCGCCGAGGATGGCGACAGCATCTACAACGGCGCGATGGACAACGCATCGGGCACCGCGTTGCTGATGGATGTGGCGAGGGAGCTCCACGCGCGCGGTACCACGCTCAGT
>JALZAE010000427.1 GCA_030948535.1 Gemmatimonadota bacterium
CGGCATTGTCCACCAGCGGAGCCGGCCCGGGTGCCCGCAGGACAACGGGGCGCACGAACGGATGCATCGCACGCTGAAGCGGCAGGCGATCAAGCCCGTCCGCCGCACCTGCACGGCGCAGCAGCGGAACTTCGATGCGTTCCAGCGCGAGTACAATGAGGAGCGGCCGCACGAGCGCCTCCACCAAGAGACGCCGGCTTCGCACTACAGGGCCTCGCCCCGGGTGTATGCCGAGCGACTGCCTCCGCTCGAGTATCCGGGACACTTTATCGTGAAGAAGATCACAACCGGCGGCACCTTCCGCTTCCAGCACCGCCTCCTGTACCTCGCGAACGCGATGGTCGATCAACACATCGGCCTGGAAGAAACCGACGATGGGATCTGGACCATCCATTTTAACACTGTGGTGCTCGCGACCTTCGACGAACGCGATTACATCATCACGGGCTAACGAGTGTGTTACCCATCCTGCCGGACAGTCTTGTTACCCATCATCCCGGCTGTTCATGAGGGAGCAGACCTCAATCGTCTTTCGACGGCGCGACAGGCACGGACGGCTTGTTTGAGTTGTAGGTGTCATACGCGACTCTCAATTTTCCGTCGGCCTTCTTCCAGATCACCAGATACTTCGCGGTGTCGGCGGAGCGACCACGCGGCGTATCCGTTGCGACGACGACGCGACCCTCCTCTGTCGCCAAGTCGCCGGCCGAAGCAATCCCGATCTTGTCGGGGAGAAACTGCAGGCTGACACCGGGCGTTTTGAACATCTCCGTCCAGGCAGCTCGTATGGCCTGCGGTCCGTGCGATGTCGGTGCATCTGGCCACATTGTCGCGCCATCCGCCGCGTAAAGCGCGAGAGTCGCTTCGAGATCCTTCCTATTGGCGGCGTGATTCCATTGCTCGTCGAGTGTCCGGATCGCGGCTTCTTCCGCGCGAGTGTCGGCAGGCGGCGCCGCGGACCGGCAGGCGGTCAGGACAAGAGCCGTGCCGAGTAGTGCTGAATCAATGAAACGCACAGGCGGTCCTCCGTCGGAGAGTGGAGAGTGGGGCGGCAGGGTTCGACGCCGAGAGTCTGCAGCCCGTGCGTCGCGCGGTCGAGAGGGCGCGCCGCTGTGTCGTGCCGCACCGACGCCGGGCTCGCGATCGATCCCGGCTTTCCTCGTGCTCCAGCCTATCACTCGTACCGCAACGCCTCGATGGGATCCAACCTCGCCGCCTTGTACGCCGGCAAGAGTCCAAAGGTGATACCGATGAGGACAGACACCGCCACAGCGATGAGGGTGTAGGTCAGCGGCGTTGTCGCGTCGATGTTCATCGCCCAGGTCGCGACCTTGCCGAAAGCCAGGCCGACGACGATGCCGATCAATCCGCCGATGCCGGTGAGCGTCGCCGCTTCGATGAGAAACTGGAGCAGGATGTCGCGCCGCGTCGCGCCCAGCGCTTTGCGCACACCGATCTCGCGCGTGCGGTCGGTCACCGAAACCATCATGATCGCCATGACGCCGATGCCGCCGACGAGCAGCGACACGCCCGAGAGAGTGAGCATGATCAGGAAAAACGTGCCGGTGAACTTGTTGAAGATGTCGAGGATCTGATCCTGCGAGAGCAGGTCGAAATTGTTTTGCTCGGCCGGTCGGAGGTGGCGCATGTTGCGCATCGCGACGATCACCTCTTCCTCCGCCTGCGCGAGCGTTACGCCGGGGCGCGGTTTGACGATGATGAACAGGCCGTTGGTCTTGTCGATCGTGAACTGGTGATCGGCAAAGGCGAAGGGGACGACCCCACCGGTCTTCTGCCCCGGTGGACTGAAGATGTTGGCGGGCGGCGCGTAGATGCCGATCACCCGCACGGGGCGCCCGGCGATCTGCATCGTTTTGTCGATTGGGTCCAATTGGCCGAACAGGATTCGCGAGACGTCCTCATCGACGACGACCACCGCCGCCCCGGTCACCAGCTCGTTGTGGGTGAACCACCGTCCGCTGAGGAGATCGCCGCCCTGCACATCGGCGTAACGGTCGTCGGCGCCAAAGATGGCGAGCTGCTGCGTGCGCGAGCCCGCGTACTCGAGTCTCCCGAACACTTGCGCCCAGATCGATGCGAATTGAATCGCGGGAATCTCGCGAAGGCGGTCCGCCTCGGCCGCGCTCAGCTCCGGACGGATGCGCACTTCCTTCGGCAGCCGATTGGGGTTGAGCGGCGTCGTCGAATATTTCCTGATCACATAGAAGGTCGTCGGTCCGGCGACCTCGATCGTGTTCACGATCTGCTGCGAGATGCCCTGCACGATGGCCGCCATCGCCATCACGGTCGACACGCCGATGATCACGCCGAGGATCGTCAGTCCCGAGCGCAGCTTGCTCACGCGCAGCGTGTCGAGCGCGATCGCGAGATTCTCGGTGACGTGATCGAGCGTTCTCATTCGGCTCTCAGCGCCGTGATGGGATCGAGCCGCGCCGCGCGCGATGCCGGATAGACGCCGAACAGCACACCGACTCCCGCGCCGAGTGCCAGCGCCAACACGACCGACCACCAGGTGATCGATGCCGGCAGTGGAGAGACGTACGCGATGAGCGCGGCGAGTCCCCAGCCGCTGGCGACCCCGAGCGCGCCGCCAATCGTCGCGAGCACGATTGATTCGACGAGGAACTGTCCGCGGATGTCGCGCGCCGTCGCGCCGACGGCCTTCCGGATGCCGATCTCGCGCGTGCGCTCGTTGACCGCCATGAGCATGATGTTCATGATGACGATGCCGCCCACCACCACGCCGATCGCCACCACGGCCGGGATCACGCTGAACAACACCGCCGTCAGCTTTTTCCAGAAGTCGATGAGCGCGTCCGCGGTCTCCACCGAAAAATTGTTGGTCTGCGTCGGCCGCAGGTGACGCGCTACGCGCATCGCCTCCTCCGCCCGCACCATTGCCGGCTCGACGTCTTTGGCTTCGCGCATCTTGACCGAGATCGTGTTCGTAGCACGGCGCCCATAGATCGCCTCGAATACCGTGATCGGCATCATCACGAAGCCATCGAACGACTGGCCGAGCACTTGCCCCTTTTTCGCGACGACGCCCTCGATCGTGAATCGCTCGCCGCGGATGCGGATGTCGTGGCCGACGGGGCTCACGCCGGCGAACAGTTTCTCCGCAATGTCGGCGCCGACGATCACGACCGGCCGGCGATCGCGTACGTCGAGATCGGACAGACCTCGCCCTTCGCTGAACCGGTAGTCCTGGACGACCTGATACGGCGCGGTGACGCCGTACACGAGCACGTCACCGAGCGTGCGATCGCCCCAGACGATGTCGGCCTGCGGAGTAGGGAAGCCCGACGTGAGCGCGATCGCCAATGCCTCTGGAAGCGCCGTGCGCACCGCCTCCGCCTCGCGCGCGGAGATCCGTGGGCGGCGCGCCATGAGCCGCAGCTGCTCGTCGTCGACGAGGCCAAGGCTGATGGGCGAGCGCCGCACCTGGAACGCGTTCGATCCAATGAGGGCGTTGGCGAGGTTGTCTCGCACATACGCGTTCATCCCCTGGATGATGGCGACGACGGCGACGAGGAACGTCACCGAGACGATGATCCCGAGGAGAGTGAAGAACGACCGGAGCTTGTTCGCCATCACCTGCGCGATGGCGACGCTGATCACATCCCAAAACTTCACGGTGGGTCTTCGTGAGGGGGTCCCAACAAGGTATCAGTCCGCGCGACTCGCCCCAACAAATAGAGAGTCCCGGGGATGCCAGGACTCTCGTCGCGAGAAAATGTTTGCGTGTCCGCCCCGACCTCTGCCCCCGGTCCGCCATCCCTTTTGCTATTCGTGCCGTAACGCCTCGACCGGATCCAGTCTTGCCGCGCGGATCGCCGGCACCAGCCCAAACAGCACACCAGTCACCGCGCTCGCCACCAGAGCGATGGCGATCATCGACGTCGGCACTTCCGCCGGGATGGGGGACCACGTGCGGATCGCAACGACGAGCACGCCGCCGATCACCAGCCCGAGCGCGGCGCCGATCGACGTCAGCGTGGAGGCCTCGACGAGAAATTGCCAGAGGATCGTTCCCTTCGTCGCGCCCAGTGCCTTGCGCACGCCGATCTCCCGAGTGCGCTCGGTGACCGAGATCATCATGATCGCCACGACGCCCACGCCGCCGACGAGCAGCGCCACGGACGCCAGTCCGATCATGATCAAAAAGAAGTTCGCGGTAAAGCTGTTGAATTTCTCCATCAGCTGATCCTGTCCGATCACGGCGAAATTATTCGTCGCGCCAGGCTTGAGGCCGCGCATCGTGCGGAAGGTCGCCGTGACTTCGTCCATGACGACGTCGCGGTTGGCTTCGGCGCGCGGCCGCACGCGCAGCTCGAGTCCGCGGATGCGCGCGCCGAGCACGCGGCGCAGGGTCTCCATCGGCATGATCGCGCTCGCATCGTCGCCGTTCGACGCCGAGGCGCTGAGTGGCGGGCGATAGACGCCGATCACCTGAAACGGAATGCCGTTCGCCGTGATCGTCTTGCCGATCGGATCGCTCTGGCCGAACATGCGGTCGGCCATGTTCCGGTTGATGACCACGACGCGCGCCGCGCTCGTGTTCTCCGCGACGGTGAAGCTGCGGCCTGGCTGGATGTCGCCGCCGTCCATGTCGATCCAGTTCGGCGAGTAGCCATCGATGTTTACGCTGTTGAGCGATGCATCGCGGTACTTGAATCCGGCGCCCCAGTTGATGTGCGCCACCACGTGCTCGGCGTCGGGAATGCGCTGCAGCGCCGCGACCTCGGCGAGCGAGATCGGCGGATTGCGGCGGGAGGGGCAGGAGTCATCGCCGCCATCGCAGCGCTCGAACATATCGCCGCGGCGCATCACGAAGAACGTGGTCGGGCCGGACGCGGCGAGATCGCGCTCGAGACTCGCCTTGATGCCGTGGACCGCGCCGCTCATCGCCACGACGACGAACACGCCGACGGCCACACCCATGATCGTGAGGCCCGCGCGCACTTTGTTCGAGCGAATGCTCTCGAAGGCGATCATCACGCCTTCGAGGCTGCTGTAGAGGCGACTCGCGAGTTGCACGCTATTCCTGCCGCATCGCGTCGACCGGGTCCAGCCGCGCCGCGCGCGATGCCGGATACGCGCCCGAGATCACACCGACCAGTGTGCCGGTGAGCACGCCGACGACGATCGACCATGGCGCCACGGCCGCCGGCAGCGGGGACATGTAGGCGATCATTTCGGCCAACCCAATGCCGAGCGCGACGCCGATCGCCGCGCCGACGGTGCTCAACGTCGTCGCTTCGGCGAGGAATTGATGCAGGATGTCGCGGCGGCGCGCGCCGAGCGCTTTGCGGATGCCGATCTCACGCGTGCGCTCGGCCACGGCGACGAGCATGATGTTCATGATCACCATCGCGCCGACGACGAGTCCGATGGCGGGGAGCGTGCCCCCCGCGATCTGCATCGTGCTCTTCACCTTTTCGAAGAAGGCCAGCGCCGCCTCGGCGCCGCCGATCGAGAAGTTGTCCGGCTGCGTCGGATGCAGTTTGCGGCGCGCGCGCATGATCTCACGCGCCTGCTCGCGCGCTTCGACGAGGGCCGCGGGCGATGCCGCCTTGAGCGTGATCGTGCCGATCACGTCCGACGCCGATTGTGTCAAGCGTCTCGCCGGCGAATGGAGCGGCGCAATGACGAACTGGTCGAGTGAGTGACCGAAGATCGAGCCCTGCTTCGTCGCGACGCCGACGACGCGGTAGGGGACGCCGCCGATGCGTATCTCGCGGCCGATCGCGGTGACGTTTGGGAAGAAGTACTGCGCGATCTGATCGCCGATGATGGCGACCGTCGCGCCCGTCGAGAGCTCCTGCGGCGAGATGAGCCGCCCCTCGGCCACCTCGGTGTTCTTGATGTCGAAGTACTCACCGTCCACCGCGATCAGCTGCGCGACTTTCGGCCGCACCGATGGGGCTTCGAACGACACTTGGCCGCGCGCGTTGTGCACGGCCCAGCGCGTGCCCGGCGGCAAATTGTCGACGACGGGATGGATGTCGACGTCGTGCAGGAACGGGCGACGCTGGTACTCCCGCCACTGCTCCTCGGTCGTATTGCCGAAGTTGATGCTTGGCAGGCGGCGCAACTCGAAGGTATTCGCCCCGAACGTACGGCCGACGACCTCATCCTCCATGTAGCGCGACATCCCTTCCACGATCGAGACGACCGTGATGAGGAACATCACGCCGATCATCACGCCGATGAGGGTGAAGAAGCTCT
Organism: Gemmatimonadota bacterium; assembly: GCA_030948535.1. GTDB lineage: Bacteria > Gemmatimonadota > Gemmatimonadetes > Gemmatimonadales > Gemmatimonadaceae > JALZAE01. The sequence goes on from JALZAE010000427.1 coordinate 6,253, forward strand.
TGAGCTTCTGCACACGAATCTGCGCCAGGGCGAGAAGGATGGAATCGTAGAATTTCATGGTGCTCACAGCGCGGGAGCCGCAACGCGGAAGGTGGTGATCGGTAATCTACGACCGGAAGCACATCGGGACGAATGGCGGCGCTCCCTGCCCGACGCCCGACGCCCAGCGTCACTCGTACCGGAGCGCCTCCACCGGGTCGAGCCGCGCCGCGCGGAAGGCCGGAATGATACCGAACACCATTCCGGTGAATGCGCTGACACCCAGCGCGCTCACGATCGCCAGTGGCGGGATCGACGCGGCGATCGGCGTGAAGGAGCGGACGAGCCACGTCAGCCCGCCGCCGGCGAGCAGACCGGTGACCGCACCGATCGTCGTCAGCGTCGCGGCCTCGACGAGGAACTGCCACAGGATGATCCCGCGGGTCGCGCCCATCGCCTTGCGCACGCCGATCTCGCGCGTGCGCTCGGTGACCGAGATCATCATGATCGCCACCACACCTACGCCACCGACCATCAGTCCGATCGACCCGAGCACCAGCATCACGAGAAAGAACCCGCCGACGATCTTGTTGTACGTCTCGAGCAGCTTCTCCGATGTGGATACGAAGAAGCTGTTCACCTGCGCCGGCCGCAGTCCTCGGCGGGCGCGCATGGCGGAGATGGCATCGTCGATCGCGAGGTCCTGCGCGACGCCGTCTCGGGGGCGCACGGTCAGATCCATCCAGCGCGTGCTCATGTTGAGCTTGCGCCGTGCCGTCTCGAAAGGGACGATCGCTTTCCCTTTGCTGCCATTCTCGAAGAAGTTGCCCGTCGAGTGGTACACGCCGATCACCCGAAACGGCTTGCCATCGAGATCGATCTCTTTGCCTAGGGCGCTCGCGGCGTTGAACAGCCGCTCTTCCATCGCATCGTTGATCACCACGACCTGCGCCGCGTCGTTGTTCTCACCATCAGTGAAGCTGCGACCGGGATTGATGTCGCCCCCATCGGTCTCGAGCCAACCCGGGGAATACGCGTCGAGACGCGCGCCCGGCAGCTGCCGGTCGTGATACTTGATCGACACCTGATTGCCGAGGTGCGACGTCACGACCTTGATCGTCCCGAGCTTCGACATCGCCGCCGCGTCGTCGGTCGTCAGCGGGGGATTCCGGCGCCACGGGCAGCTGTCGTCCGAGCCGTTGCACGACTGGATGTCGG
>JALZAE010000440.1 GCA_030948535.1 Gemmatimonadota bacterium
GCCGAGTCCGTCGGCGATGCGATTGACGAAGGCGAAGTAGCTCACGATGGCGCAGGCATCGTGAATCGCACGATCGTCGAAGCCGGCGGCGCGCAGACGCTCGACGTCGGAGGCGCTCACCGCCGCGGGCTCCCGCGTCAAGCGCTCGGCGTACGCCAGCAGCGCATTCTCGGCGTCGTCGAAATCTTCTGTCGGCCGCGTTGTCGTCAGCAGTGCGCCGATCACCCGTTCAACCGCGGTCGCGTCGTGACTCTCGTTCGCCAACCGCCGGAGCCCCGCTCCGTGATGCGCGATTCAATACCGGCATTCATTCAGGGCGGAGACTCGCACTGCCAGCAGTTCGCGCTGCCAGCGTGTGAGCGGACCGGGCCGGTGCATCAGCTGCAGGTACAGATCGTAGTGAAGGCGCATCACAGCCGGATTCACCCCGTGGATTTGCAGAATGTTGTCGGAGTCGGGCACGCGCTCCGACGCCGGCAGCTCGTGGTCGCTCAGGTAGCGAATGAAGGACATGACGATCGATCTCGAGGAGAGAATCCCGCGCGACGCTCCGGCCGATCCACAAGATAGCGTCGCCAGACTGCCTCGCCTTCCTACGCACGACCGGGATCTCCATCGGCCTGCGACAGATACAGCGTGTCGCGCACACCGGAGGTGTTGACCGTGCACATGGGAACGAGGTCGTCACCGACCGGCACGTGGAACACGCAGCTGTCCAATCGCTCGCGGCCGAGCGGCGTCTCGCACTCCTCGCGGCTCATGAAGTGATGGCTCACGAGCATGAGGCTGTGCACGGATGCACGCCGTCGCGCGAGCCGCCACGCGAAGCGGAAGGAGTCGTTGTTCGCGGCTCGTCGGAGCAGCGACCGGCCGTACACGCGCGTGCCGCCGACGATGAGGGCAGGGGCGTGCGCGATCAGCGCGAGCGCGCGAGCCGCCCGGCGCGCGGGCGAGTCCAGCCGGAAGGAAACGCCGCCGAAGCGCGCGAAGAACTCCGACACCACCCGCGCCTCGTCCGGCGCGGCGGCGCGGCGCAGCGACACGTAGCGCACCTCGTGTTTCGCCGCGTCGTCGCGCACGACGAGTCCCGGGACGACCCGATTGCACGCCGGATGGCCGAAGTGCACGTGCGCATCGAGGAATTCCGCGCGCGCGCCATCACCCGCGCCGCGCTCGGCGTCGAAGAGACCGTCCGCGATGCCCGACCAAAGCGCCTCGATGTCGACGCCCCCGCCAAGGCCGGCTTCGGTGCGTCCCACCTGCGCGATGGGCTGAAAGCTGATGAGGTGCACGACGTCCGCGTTGCGTGCCGTCCACCGTACGACCGGCGCGACACCGGCCAGGTTCTCACGGGTGACCGTCATCGTCATCGCGCAGCGGAGCGCTCGTCCCGTCGAGGCACGCGCCGCGCGCACGAGGGCCGCGAACTCGTCGCGCAGCGGCATCAAGTCCTCCTCGCGTGCGGCGTGCTTGTACGCCGCGCCGGTGCGCCCGCGCTGCGTGGTGTCGACGTGGATGCTTACCTCCGACAGACCGCCCTCGACTATCAATCGCTCGAGCAGGCCAGGGCGCCGACGAAAGCTGTCGCCGTGCGTCATCAGCATCGGGATGAGGCCGGCCGCGCGCGCGTAGCGGACGAGCTCGATCACCTCGCCGACCGGACGCAGGGTGATTTCGCCGTCGGTGAGCTGGAGGTCGCCGGCGTGTCCCAGTCTCGTGCGCAGCACGCGAATCTGTCGCTTCACATCCTCGAGGGGCAGCGCCGGCACAGCGTTCGCGCCCGCGCCGAGATAACAGCCGCGGCAGGCAAAATCGCATCGCGGCATGGCGCCGATCGTCGCGCCGCAGCCGCCGCCCTGACGGCCGTACATCTGGCGCGGCGTGCGCAGCGCCGGGGGCAGCGCCTCCCACTTCTCCCTCAAGTGGCGCCGAGAGTCGGCACGCACCGGCTCGCGCAGAATCGACGCGAGCGACCGCACGCCGTCGAGCACGGCGCGCGCGCTCATGGCGCCGCGCTCACGGCTTCTTCCGGGCGTTTTCCTGGCTGTTCAGCGTCCAATCGTACTCCGTCTGCACCATCGTGAAGGCACCGGCCTCGAGCAGTTGCTTCGCCGCACCCTCGGCATAGTAACGCGCGATGAACCGGCCGACAGCGCGCTCCGTGCCGCCGAAGTCCTTGATGTAGTCGCGGAAGCCGATGAAGATCGGGCTCACGT
>JALZAE010000441.1 GCA_030948535.1 Gemmatimonadota bacterium
GTCGTGCGCGCGCGTCGCGCGCGACCGCCGGCGAGCGACACGTTCACGCCGACGACTGACGCGATGTTCTTTCCGCGCGACGCGCTCTTTCTCATCGCCGGACCGTGCGTGCTGGAGAGCGACGCGCTGAATCTGCGCGTCGCCGAGCATCTCGCGCGCCTAGCCGAGCGCGTGCCGGGCGGGATCATCTACAAGGCGAGCTTCGACAAGGCGAATCGGTCGAATGCCGGCGCCGCGCGTGGTCCCGGCATCGATGACGGGTTGGCGGCCCTCGCGCGCGTGCGCGAGGCGACCGGCCTGCCGCTTCTCACCGACGTCCACCTTCCGGAGCAGTGCGCGGAGGCCGCCGAGGTTGTCGACGTGCTGCAGATTCCCGCGTTCTTGTGCCGCCAGACCGATCTGTTGCTCGCCGCCGGCGCGACGGGCAGGGCGGTGAACGTGAAGAAAGGGCAGTGGATGCACCCGGAAGGAATGCGGGGCGCGGCAGCCAAAGTACGGGAGGGATTCGAGACTCGGCATTCGGCACTCGGCGTTTCGACCGCGGAGCTTGCAGTCACCGAGCGCGGCTCCTTTTTCGGCTACGGCGATCTCGTCGTCGACATGCGCTCGTTCACTCGTATGCGCGCGGCCTGCGACGCTCCGGTCATCTTCGATGCGACGCACAGTGTGCAGCAGCCCGGCCGCAGTGAGGGAGGATCGAGCGGTGGCGCGCGCGAGTTCATCCCCGCGCTCACACTCGCGGCGATGGGCGCCGGTGCCGACGGCATTTTTATGGAGACACATCCCGATCCCGCGAACGCGCCGAGCGATGGGCCGAACATGGTTCCGCTCGGCGAGCTCGATCAGCTGATCCTGCGCGCCGTCGACGCGTGGCACGTCCGCCGTAAATGAGCAGTTCCATCGCGCCGGAGCTTGCGCGCCGCATTCGCTTGGTGGGACTCGACGTCGATGGCGTGCTGACCGACGGCGGCATCTACCTCGGCGATTGCAACGGCGAGCGCGTCGAGCTCAAGCGGTATGACATCCAGGACGGGCTCGGCATTCGCTTTCTACACGAGGCCGGTGTCGCGGTCGCGATCGTCACCGGCCGCGAATCGGCGAGCGTCCGTATGCGCGCCGCCGAGCTTGGCATCGACGACGTCGAGCAGGATCGCCACGCGCGCAAGCTGCCCGCCTTCCACCGCGTGCTCACGCGCCGCGGCATTGCGATCAGCGACGCCGCCTTTCTGAGCGATGACATTCCGGATCTGGCCATCCTGCGCGAAGTCGGTCTGCCGGTCGCGGTGGGCAACGCGGTCGACGAAGTGCGCGCCATCTGCGCACTCACGCTCGAGCGCCGCGGCGGCGCCGGCGCCGTACGTGAGTTCGCCGAGTGCCTGCTCAAAGCGCGCGGCGATTGGGAGGCGGTGATCGAGCGTTACATCGCGCAGCGCAGCGCAGTCGGCGCGTTGCCCGGTGCCGGCGCATGAGTCCCGAAGAGCTCGTCGAGCGCGGGCGGCGCGTCGTGCGGATGGAGCGCGAGGCATTGGAGGAAGTCGAGAAGCGGCTCGGTGACGACTTCGCGCGCGCCGTAGAGTTGGTCGCGACGTCGAATGGTCGCGTCATCGTCGCCGGTGTCGGTAAGTCCGGTCTCATCGGACAGAAGATCGCGGCGACGCTCACCTCTACCGGCACATCGGCGAGCTTTCTCCATCCCGTCGAGAGCATGCACGGCGACCTCGGCATCGTCGGGCCATCGGATGTCGTGATCTGCATCTCCAAGAGCGGCGAGACCGAGGAGATGCTGCCCCTGCTGGAGCAGTTGAAGAGGCTCGGTGTACACATCATCGCGATCACTGGCGAGCGGGGGTCGACGCTGTCGCGGAACGCCGATGCGACGCTCGATACCTGGGTGCGCGAGGAAGCCTGTCCGCATGATTTGGCGCCGACGACCAGCACGACGGCCGCGCTCGCGATGGGCGACGCGTTCGCCGTGGCGCTGCTCGAGCGAAAGGGGTTCCAGCGTGCCGATTTTGCGTTGTTGCATCCCGGCGGCGCGCTCGGCAAGCAGCTGCTCACGCGCGTCAGCGATGTGATGGTCACGGAAGATCTGCCGTTGCTGGGTCCCTCGGCCATCATGCGCGAGGCCGTCGTACAGCTGGCCAAGCGGCGCGGAACGGCGGCGATCGTGGATGAAGAGAAGAACTTGCTCGGTGTGATGACGGCCGGCGACCTGACGCGACTCATGCAACGTGAACCGAATTTCCTGGATGTGCCGGTGACGAAGGTGATGAACGCGCAACCGAAGGTCTCGCATGCGCACGAGCTTGGCAGCGCCGTGGTATTTCGCATGGAGCAGTTCGGCGTGATGGCGATGCCCGTCCTCGGCGCCGATGAGACCGTGGTCGGGATGGTTCATCTGCACGATCTACTTCGGGCGGGCGTCGCGTGAGGCATCGTGCGTGGATCGTGGCCATCGCAGCGGCCGCACTCGTCGCGTGCGAGAAGAAGGGCGTTCAGCCGACGGCGAACAAGCAGAATCCGTTGGCCGATTCGTCGGACCAGGTGATGTATGGCATCGATACCTATCTCACCGACCGCGGCCTGATGCGCGCCGAGCTCAAGGCCGACACCGGTTATTTCTTCGACGACAACACCCGCATCGAGTTGCGCAACCTGCACGTCACCTTCTACACGCAGACGGGACAGAAGAATGCCGTGCTGACGTCGACGGAAGGGACGTACAACACCCGGCTGCTTCAGACGGAGGCACGCAAGAACGTCGTCGTGACGAGCGAGGACGGCAAGCGGCTGACGACCGAACAGCTCAAGTATCAGCAGAACGCGAATCTCATCTCGAGCGACAGCGCGTTCGTGCTGACCCAGACGGATCGGACCCTGAAGGGTATCGGTTTCACCTCCGACCCGAACCTCTCGAACATCAAGGTTCTGCGGAATCCATCCGTTACCACGCCGGTCGATTTGAGCAATGCGACCGCCGCGCCCGCCGCGCCGCCACCACCGCGGCCGGATTCGGCGAAAAAGCCTCCGCTGCCATGACGCGTGCTTGGTACCTCCTCGCGGGTATCTGCGTGCTGTCCGCTCAGGCGGCCGCGCAGGCGGCGCCGGCCGGACGGTGCAACCTGGTCATGACGACGCTGCCCGATGCGCGCATGAACATCATCGAGACGCAGTCCGCGGATACGAGCAGCCGGGCTCCGAAGCCCCGCAGCTTCTTCATCGGCGGCGGCGCGACGTTCACCTGTCCCGCGCAGAGCATGGTGCTGATCGCCGACAGCGCCGAGTACTATGAGGCGCTCCGGTTGGTAAATCTCATCGGCAACGTGCACTACACGGAGCCGCGGGTGAAGCTCAACAGCGACCGGCTCACCTATTGGCAGAATGAGGAGCACCTGCGCGCCGAGGGCCGCGTCGACGCGACGTTGCCGACTGGAACGAAGATGGTCGGGCCCGTCGCGGACTACTATCGCGCGATCGCGCCCATCCGCACGACGGCGCGCATGGTCGCCACCGGCCGGCCGACGATCAAGATCGTGCAGATCGATTCCATCACGAAACAGCCGAGCCCCGACACGGCGATCGTGATTGCCAACAACGTCGATATGCAAGGCGATACGCTGGTCAACGCCGGCGGCAAGGTCGAGATCACCCGGCCCGATATCGTATCGCACAGCGATTCCGCCGTGATGAACAGCCAGCGCGAATTCGCGCGGCTGCTCGGTAAACCCGTCATCGACGGACGAGGCGAGCGGCCGTTTCAGCTCTCGGGCGCCGTGGTCGATCTCTTCGGTAAGAGCAGAGCGCTCGAGCGCGTCCTCTCGTCGGGCGCGGCCACGATGGTGAGCGAGGACGTGACGCTGACATCGGACACGCTCGACTTTCGCATGCAGGACCGGCTGCTCCAGCAAGCGTTTGCGTGGGGAAAGTCGCGCGCGCACGCCGTGTCGCCGACGTACGACATTCTCTCCGACTCTCTCTATATCAAGATGCCGGCGCAGCGACTCCAGGAAGTCCGCGCGATTCGGGATGCCTATGCGCAGAGCCTGCCCGATACGCTGAAGGTCCATACGCGCGAGCGGGATTGGTTACGCGGCGACACGATCATCGCGTATTTCGACAGCGGCGCGGTGAAGCCGCGCCCCAAGGCGACCACGCCGGCAGCGCAAGGCGGCAAACCGGCCACGGCGACCAAGGACGGATCCGGCCCGAATGTTCGGCAGCTCGTCGCACTCGGCTCGGCGCGGTCGTACTATCACATCGCGACCAAGGACACGACGACCATGACGCCGGCGATCAACTATGTCACGGGGCGCAACATCGCGATCGACTTCGCGGAGCGGCAGGTGCGGCAGGTGTCGATTATCGACAAAGCATCGGGTGTATACCTGGAGCCCGCCATCGATTCATCGAAGTTGCAGAAGTCGAAGCCCCCGGCCAAACCGGCGGCGAAACCCGCAACGCCGTCCCGCCCATGATACCGCCGCGCGAGCTCGCGCCTCCGGTGCGAGAGTTTATCGAGCGCTATGCGCACGGCAATCGCTCGACGGCGCTCGCGCTGGTGGCGATCGTCGCCGCCGCCCGCGAAGGTGGGACGGTCGTCGTCAACGATGCCGCCATCCGTTATCGCGACGAGTACATCGCCGTCGTGCGCGGCGAGCAAGGCGACGCCGATCGCGTGGCGGGGCAGCTCGGCCTCGACGAGGTTCGCGCCTTTCTCGCCAAGACGATTTTCCCGCGTCTCGCCGCGGACGAACTGCTCGTGCTTCCGCCGGGAGATCTGAGCACGCCCGACGCAACCATCCGCATTGCCGAGCGCTATTGGACCGAGCTCGTGCGCTTCCAGACGGAGATGGCCGAGGCGGATCTTGCGAGCGTGATCAAGCACACCGGCGAGCACGCGTCGGCACCGTTGCGTACTACCGGCGAGCGCAAGGTGGCCGGCGCTCCTCCCGCGCCTCTCAGCGTGCTGGAGGCGACGGGGTTAGTGAAGAGCTACCGGCGGCGACGAGTGGTCAACGACGTGGCCTTGCGATTGCAACAGGGCGAGATCGTTGGACTGTTAGGCCCCAATGGAGCGGGTAAGACGACGACGTTCTACATGATCGTCGGACTTATCCAGCCTCAGGAGGGGCGTATTTTGCTGGATGGGAAAGACATCACTGACATGCCGATGTACAAGCGCGCCCGGCTTGGCATTGGATATCTTTCGCAAGAGCCCTCAATATTCCGGAAGCTGTCCGTCGAGGACAACATTCTGGCGATCCTCGAGACGCTCAAGCTGTCGTCGCAGGAGCGAAAGGAGCGGCTGGAGCGGCTGCTGGACGAGTTGAGCATCAAGCACCTCCGGAAGAGCAAGGCATACGCGCTCTCGGGCGGTGAGCGGCGGCGGCTCGAGATCACGAGGGCGCTCGTCACGGAACCGAAGTTCATGATGCTGGACGAGCCGTTCGCTGGTGTCGACCCGATTGCCGTGCACGACATTCAGTCGATCGTCGCCGACTTGCGCAAGCGTGAGATCGGCGTACTGATTTCGGATCACAACGTAGAGCAGACGCTGGACATCGTCGATCGGGCGTACATCATGTTCGATGGACAAGTGAAAGTTTCCGGCACCGTTCGCGAGCTGGTATTCGACGACACGGTGGCCAAGATCTATCTGGGTCCAACGCTCACGGCCCGGCTGCGCGCGCGATATTCGGCGGAGAGTCTGGTCGGTGAGCCCGGTGGGAATGGCGGGGGGAGGCAGGCTGGATGAGAACGGGCATCTCGCAGCACACGCAGATGAAGCAGGAGATCAAGATCAATCCTCGCCTCTATCAGGCGATGGATCTGCTGTACATGCCGCTGCTCGACCTCCAGCAACACCTCAAGCAAGAGCTGCTCAACAATCCCTTCCTCGAGATGGTGGAGCCGGACGAGGAGGATGAGGAAGAGCAGACGACGGAAGCGGAAGACCAACAAGCACAGCAGGAGCCGGAGCAGAAGGACACCAAGGACGAGATCGACTGGGAGGAGATCCTCCTCAACGGCTTCGATGCGGGCGGCAGACAGGAAGAGCGTGAAGAGAAGGAGTACTTCGAGCCGGTCACCGTCGCGACGCGCGACCTCGCGGATCACCTCCGCGACCAGGTGCAGCTGCTCGAGCTCACGCCGCGCCAGGTGTATCTCGCCGACGAGTTCATCGGCAACGTGAATGAAGACGGCTATCTCGCCGCCAGCCTCGAAGAGATCATCAAGGGGATCAACGACTCGGTGAAGGAGACGGCCGAGTTCGCGGGCCGCGACACCGAGGATCTCCCGTTCTACACCATGGAAGAGGCCGACGCGATGCTGCGCGTCATCCAGGGCCTCGACCCCGCCGGCGTCGCCGCGCGCGACCTGCGCGAGTGTCTGCTCCTCCAGCTCCGTGAAGCCGGCCTCGAGCAATCGGTGCCGTACCGCCTCGTGCGCGACTGCTTCGATGAGCTGATCAACCACCGCTGGAGCGAGATCTCCAAACGATTCGGCATCAGCCCGATCGATGTGCAGAAGGCCGCCGATGAGATCGCCAAGCTCGATCCCAAACCCGGCCTCATTTACAGCGACTCGGGTGACAACTACATCACGCCCGATCTCGTCGTCGAGAAGATCGACAGCAAGTATCACATCTTCCTGAACGACGCGAATCTGCCGCGCCTCAAGCTGAGCCGAGCCTATCAGGAGATCGCGCGCGACAAGAAGAAGTTCGACGGCGAGAACAAGGAGTTTATCTCCAACAAGCTGAACTCCGCCAACTGGATGATCCAAGCCATCGAGCAGCGCCGGCAGACGATGCTCAAGGTGATGCACTTCATCGTCGACCGGCAGAAGGATTTCTTCGAGAAGGGCGTGCAGTTTCTCAAGCCGCTCACGCTGCGTGAAGTCGCCGAAGTGATCAACATGCACGAATCGACGGTGAGCCGCGTGACGAACGAGAAGTACGTGCAGACGCCCCGCGGCGTGCTCCCGCTCAAGTATTTCTTCTCCTCCGGCCTGTCCACCACGGCGGGCGAAGATGTCTCGGCGCGCGGTATCAAGGCGCAGATCGAGAAGCTCGTCTCCGACGAGGATCCGAAGCATCCGCTCACCGATCAGGCGATCGTGAATATCCTCAAGGAGAGCGGCGTCCAGATCGCGCGCCGCACCGTGGCCAAGTACCGCGACCAGCTCGGCGTCCTATCGGCCCGGATGCGGAAGCGGGTGTGAGCGCGACGACGACACCGCGGCCCGCGGCGCAACTGACGCCCGATGCGCGACGTGTCGCGCCAGACGTCTCCGTCCTCGTCCCGGCGAAAGACGAAGCAGAGAATCTTCCGCTGTTCATGGAGCAGGCGGCCGAGGTGTTCGCCCAGTCGACCGTGCGCTTCGAGGTCATCGTCATCGACGATGGCTCCATCGACGACACGCCGCGCGTGCTTCGCGAGCTCGAGCAGCGCTACGACTTTCTGCGCAGCGTTCGCCATCGCTCGCGCCGCGGCATCGCCGACGCGCTGCGCACGGGTTACATGCATTCGCGCGGGAAGGTGCTTGTGTTCTATCCCGCAGATCTACAGTTCAAGCCCGAAGATATCCCCCGGCTCGTGGCGCCGATTCTCGCCGACGAGTCGGACATGGTCACCGGCTTCAAGCAGGGCCACTATGAGAAGGCCTTCGTCAGCCGGATCTACAATGGCCTGAGCCGCATGCTCTTCACCGTGCCCGTGAAAGATCTCAACTCCGTGAAGGCCTACCGGCGCGAGATCATGGATGCCTTGCCCGTTCGACCCGATTGGCATCGCTACATGATCGTGATCGCCGCGTCCGAGGGCTTCACCGTCACGGAGATTCAGGTTCCGGTGTACCCGCGGCACGCGGGAAAATCGAAATTCGGCATCGGACGAATTCCCGTCGGCGTGCTCGACATGCTCTCGGTGTGGTTCGAGTTGCGATTCTCCAAGAAGCCGCTGCTGCTCTTCGGAATGATGGGTGCGGCGCTCTTCGCGCTCGGCGCGCTCGCCGGCGTCTGGGGACTGCTGCGCCTCTTCTTCGCCCATGTCGGCGAGCGATGGTATTGGACGGTCGCGACGACGTGCCTCATCGTCGGCAGCGTGTTCTTCGTCGGCGGGCTGCTCGGCGAGCTCATCGCCGGCGAACGCGCCGAGATGCGTGAGCTGCGCAGGCGCCTAGACGAGATCCAATCGCCGCCGTCGTGACGGTGCGCTCACGAATCTCGCGGCAACCGAATTCCATATCGGCCAATAAACAGCGCGAGCTCTTCCGTGAGCGGAGAGCCGTCACGGCTGCGCGTGCGGCCGGCGAGGTCGAGCCAGTAAGCATTCTTCGCCCGAAGCGCGGCGCGCGCGTCGGCGCCGAGCGGCATCTCGGCCAGCACGGTGTCATCGCGGCCGACGTCACTCGGTACGCCCCCGTCTCCGCCGCGTACGCGCAGCAATCGCCAGCGCGTGCCGGCAAAAGTGTATGTGCGCGACACGGCATCGCTCGTGACGGTCACGCTCTGATCGGCGACGAAGCGGTCGAACTCCGCCAGCATTTCTTCAACGAGCGCACGACGGCGTTCCTCGTCCGGCACCCGTGGAAAATCCGGCGCGCTACGAATCACTTTTGCCGGAGAGCCCACGGCGAGACTTCCCGGTGGAATCGTGCCCTGGACGAGCGAGTTCGCGCCGATCACCGAGCCATCGCCGATGGTCGTCCCGGGCATGATGAACACGCGCCACGGCAACCAGACGCTGTTGCCGATGGTCACCGGCTCGTACGAGACCGGATAGCCGTCGAGAATGTTGAGCCAGGAGCCGTGCGTGAAGATCAGGCAGTGACCCCCGATGCCCGTGTCATCCCCGATGACGACCGGCTTCGTGGGATTGATGTTCGTCATCTGCAGCACGATCGTGCGGCTGCCGAGCGAGAAGCGCGATTCCGGAAGCTGCGGGCCGCCAACGAACACCTGCTCTCGAATCTTCGCGTCCTCACCGATCTCGATCACGTTGCACGACAGATAGCTCATCGTGCCGACGCTCGAGTATCTGCCAATGGTAATCGATCGCCCCTGGATCACGGCCAAAAGACCGATCTCGACGTGATCGCCGATATCGACATTGTCGCCGACGATCGCCGAGCCGAAGCTCAGCGTCACCTGCTCGCCAATGCGATAGCCGAAGAAGGTGCGATAGACCCACTTCTTCACCGCGCTCGGCATCCATCCCACGAGCAGCAGATGCTTGAGAGGAATGCGCGCCTTGGGCAGCAACTGCTTGGCCATGCATTGCTCGGTGGGCGGGGAAGGGGATGGCGGGGGACGGCGAGCGAACTGTACCGGTCCCGGCCGAAGCCCGTCAAGCCGACTGGCCCCGTTCCCGCATGATCAGGCTCGACCTCTCGCGTTCGTTGAGCGCGGGCGAGCGCTATGGTCTCGACACGCTGCTCGATCTCGCGCGCGTCGTACAGATCGAAGATCCAGCGGCGGATGTCGTCCGCGTGCGCGTGCGTGACGACGCTGCCGATGATGACATCGCGTCAGCGTCGTGGACGCCCGCGATCGGCGACGGGGAGATCATCCTGTCCGCCAAGTCGCTCGCCTTCGTCGTCGACGTCACCGGCATGTCCGCGGAGCAGCACGCGTCGCAGGTCGACAGGTTCGGACGCGTGCGATCGGTCGACAACCCACTCGTCACGCGCCGGCTCGAGCGCGAGCCCGTGGTATCGCACGGCGCGGTGGCCTTGCGACAAGCGATCGTGAAAGCAGCGGGCCGCCGGGCGACGCGCTTCGCCACACCCTGGCCGAACGGGAGAAGGTGGGCCGCGGCCTTCACGCACGATCTCGACGTCGTTGCCTTGTGGCCGGTGTTCACGGCGCTGCGTCTGCTCGAGCTGGCGAAGAAGAAAGAAGCGAAGCGCATGCTGCAGGTCGCGTCGGCCGCTGTGGGCGCCGTGGGGCGCGCACCGGTCTGGCGCGCGGTGGCGGAGCTCCTGGCGATCGAAGCGCGCCACGGCATCGCGTCGACCTGGTTCGTGCTGTGCGGCGCGCCAAGCACGGCGTCGTTTCGCCGTGGCGATCTCACCTACGATCCTGATTCTCCGGCCGCCACGCGCATTCTTCGCGCGGTGCGTGAAGCGGGGCACGAGATCGGCTTGCATGGCAGCTTTGCCACGGTCGACGACCCGCACGCGTTCGTCTCGCAGCGCGCTCACCTGGCTCGCATCGTCGGCGCGGAAATTCCTGGCGTGCGCCAGCATTTTCTTCGCATGCGCCTCGGCGACACGCAGAACGCGATGAAGGCTGCCGGCTTTGATTACGACGCGACGCTCGGCTTCCCCGACCGCAACGGTTTCCGGCTCGGTGTGGCCGATGTCGTCGAAGGATGGGACGCCTCCGCGGGACGAGCGAACGGTTTGGCCGAGATACCATTCACCTGGATGGATCGCTCGCTCAGCAAGTATCGCGGCGTGGAAGATCCCGCGGAGTGGGGCGCCGACGCGATCGCGCTGGCAGACACCGTGCGCGCGGTCGAAGGATGTTGGGTCGGCATCTGGCATCCGAACCTCGCGGCGCCACTCGGATTTCCCGGCGCGCCGGCGGCGTGGGACCATGTCGTATCTGAGATCGTTGCGCGCGAGCCGTTCGTTGGCACGCTCTCGACGATTGTCGGCTGGCGCCGTGCGCGCCGCTCCGCTCGCGCAATCGGAGTCTCGGCCGCCGGTGTGGTCGACGCCCGCGCGAGCGGGGGCACTTCGTTCCCGCTGGCGCTCGAGCACGGAGATGGCCGGCCCGCCGAGCAGGTTGTGTTCGAGAGCGACCGCCGGGCTGCGGAATGAAGGCTCTGTTCCTCGCGCACTCCTTTCCGCGCTGGCTCAGCGATCCCGTCGGCTCCTTCGTGCTGCGGCTTGCCGTGGCGCTGCGAGAGCAGGGGATAGAGGTGCGCGTGATCGCGCCGTCCGCCGAAGGCCTCGCGATGCGTGAGGAGTTCGACGGAATTCCCGTTCGTCGCTTTCGCTACGCGCCGTCGACATCGATGGAGACCCTCGCGTATTCCGGGACGATGCGCGACCGCGTCGGAAGCTCGCCCGTCGCCGCGGCGCTCATGGCGTCACTCGTCGGCTTCGATTTTCTCGCCGCGATGTCCGAGGCTGGCGACTTCGCGCCCGACGTCGTCCATGCGCACTGGTGGTTTCCCGGCGGACTCGTCGCCAGCGGCGTTCGCTCCATGCGTGGCGTGCCGAGCGTAGTGACCATGCACGGCTCCGACGTCCGCATCGCGCGATCCTCGCCGCGCGCCGGCAAGCTCTTTCGCTACGTCGCGCAGCGCAGCGATCGCATGACCGCGGTGTCGGCGTGGCTGGCGCGCGAAGCGACCGCGGTCGCGCCAAGCGCGACGCCCGCCGTCATCCCGATGCCGATTGTTCCGGGAATGTTCACGCCGGGCGTTCACGCTACCGACGACCGGCTGCTCTTCGTCGGAAAGCTCAACGAACAGAAGGGGATCAGGCATCTGCTCGGCGCCCTCGCGCGAACGCGCCACACGGCGTCGCTCGACATCGTCACCGGCGTCGGCAGCGACGAAGGCGCGACGCGACGACTCGCCAGCGAGCTTGGCGTGGCCGCCCGCATCCGATGGCATCCCCTTCTTCAGCACGACGAGCTTGCCGCGCTCTACCGAGCGGCGACCGTACTCGTCATGCCCTCGATCGACGAGGGGCTCGGACTGGTGGCCGCTGAAGCATTGTTGTGTGGCACGCCGGTGGTGGCGTTCGATTCCGGTGGCGTGCCGGACATCGTGCATCACGGTGAGACCGGTCTTCTCGTCCCGCCCGGCGACGCCGGCGCGCTCGCTGGCGCCATCGATGACCTGCTGGATCGCCCCGACCGCGGCGAATCGCTCGGCCGAGCCGGCCGTGAGTTCGTGATGCGCACGATGTCGCCCGACGCCGTCGCCACGAAATTCCGTGACGTCTATCTCGAAGCGCGGGCCGCGCGTGATCGCGCTCGATAGTCCGCTCGCCCGGCGCGCGTGGATCGCCGCGCAAATCGTGTTCGTCGCCCTCGCGCTGTGGTACCTGGGGCGATCGCTCCACGACCAGTGGGGCGGCGTGCAACACGATCTGCGCGCGCTCGATCCGCGATGGAGCGGACTCGTCCTCTCCGGTGTGCTCGTGTTCATCGCCTACGGCGTCCTCATCCAGACCTGGCGCCTGATGCTGCGCGCCTGGAACGCCAACTTATCGTTCGCCGATGCCACGAGAATCTTCTTCATCTCGAATCTCGGGAAATATGTGCCGGGCAAGATTTGGCAGATCACCGCGATGAGCGCGATGGCCGAGCGGAGCGGCGTGAGCATGGTCGCGGCGGCCGGCTCATCGCTGATCGTGAATCTGGTGAACGTCATCACTGGATTCATCGTCGTCTTCGCGACGGGGTTCGAGGTGCTGCGCGCGCAGTCCGTCAACGCGCCGCGCACGGCACTCGCGATTACGGTCGTGCTCGTCCTCGGCGCGGCATCACTACCATTGCTGTTGCCGTACGTCTTGACGATTGCCGGACGCGTCCTTCGCCGGCCGATGCCGTCAATCCACATCCCGGCTCGAGCGCTCCTGCTCGCCGCCGCCGGCACCACCGCGGCGTGGATTCTCTACGGCGTCGCGTTCGCTATCTTTTGCGGGTCGCTCTTGCCGGAGCGGGCAACTGGCGGCGTGCTCTCCTACATCGCAGTTTTCACCGGCTCGTACCTCGTAGGATATCTCGTCGTCGCGGCACCCGGCGGCTTGGGGCCGCGCGAGGCGATGCTCAAACAGACGATGCCTACGTTCGGGCTTGTCGCGGTCGAGTCCCAGGCACTGGTGATCGCCTTCTCGTCTCGACTGTGGCTCACCGTGCTCGAGGTGCTACCCGGCCTCCTGCTGCTCGCGTACTCCGGCCTGAGACGCCGGCCGACCCACGACATCCAACCATGACGACCGATACCCGATCGCGGGCCGATGCCGCCTCGATCTCGCCGCGCCTCGCGACCTCGTGGGCGGCGCTGACCTACGCGCTTTCCGCGCTGCTCCTCGCCTATCCGGCGCTCTTCGGAAAATTTCTCGTCACGCCGGTCAGCGACCAGTACATCGGCGGCTTTCCAGTGCGCGACTTCGCGGCGCAATCGCTCAAGGCGGGACACGGCATTCCGCTCTGGAATCCGTACCTGCTCGGAGGGCTGCCGTACGTCGCCGCCATGCACGGCGACATCTTCTATCCGACCTTCCTGCTTCGCGCGCTGCTCCCGACCGACGTGGCGATGACGTGGTCGTTCATCATCCACTTCTTTCTCGCGGGGCTTTTCACGTACCTGTTTCTGCGCGCCTACGGCTTTGGCTTCGCCGGCGCGCTGATCGGCGGTCTGGCGTACATGCTCGGCGGGCCGATCGCGGCCTACGTCTCGCCCGGACACGATGGCAAGCTGTACGTGAGCGCGCTATTCCCGATGGCGCTCTTGCTCCTCGTCCGCATCATCCGAGACGGACGAATGTGGGCATACGGCGTCTTGGCGCTCGTGATCGGCCTCGCGGTGTTGAGCCCGCATCCGCAACTCTTGCAATACATGTTGCTCTGCGCCGGCGCGTTCGCGCTCTATCTCGCCTTCCTCGATCCGCGAGCGGTCGCGCTCACTGCGCGCCAGCGCACGATCCGCCTGGGTGGTGCGCTCGCCGCGATCGCGCTCGGCGCTCTCATGGGCGCCGTCCAGTATTTGTCGGTGATGGAGTACGTGAAATGGTCGCCGAGAGCGGCGGGGATGAAGGGAGGATACGACCACGCGACGTCGTACTCGTTCCCGCCTGAAGAGCTGATCAACACGTATTTGCCGCAGTTTAGTGGAATTCTGGACCACTACTGGGGGCGGAACAACATCCATCTGCACAGCGAATACATCGGCGTCGCGGTGTTCTTCCTCGCGGGACTCGCCTTCGGCGGCGCCGCGCTCGCACGGCGAAATCGGTTCATCTGGTTCTGGACGAGCGCGATGATCATCTCGCTCCTCTGGTGCCTCGGCGGGTTCACGCCGTTCTACGCGATGGTGTACGCGATCGTGCCCGGCACCAAGTTTTTCCGCGCGCCGAGCACGATGATGTTCGTCTTTGCCTTCTCGATCGCCATACTGGCAGCGGCGGGCGTCGAGCGCTTGCTCTCCGGCGACTTCACGAAGCGATACATCTTCGGCTGGGCGATCGGCGGCGCGGCGGTCTTGCTTCTCGGGGTTTCCGGTGGGCTGGCATCGATGGCGACGGGACTGGCTAGCGGATGGGGCGCAGACAGATTCGCGGAAGCCAATGCCTCCCAGATCACGATCGGCGCCGTTCGATCGACGTTGTTCCTCGCGCTGATGCTTGGAGCCGCCCTCGCGATCATGCGCGGCGCGATCACCCGCGGGCAGGCATTCGCGGCCATCGGTCTCATTCTGGTCGCCGATCTCTGGAGCATCGAGCGGCTCTATTGGCGTTTCTCCGAGCCGGCCTCGACTCTGTACGCATCGGATCCGACGATCGAATACATCAAGAAGCAGCCCGAGCCGGGACGCGAGCTGGCGGTCCCGCTGCGAGAGCCCGAGGCGCCCCGCGATCCCTTCCTCAAGTACGATGCACCGATGGTGCATGGTATTCGCCTCGCGC
>JALZAE010000468.1 GCA_030948535.1 Gemmatimonadota bacterium
GCTCTACATCGCCGACGTCGGACAGGGCGCGCGTGAAGAGATCGACGCCGCGGCGGCGACCGCGG
Organism: Gemmatimonadota bacterium; assembly: GCA_030948535.1. Classification (GTDB taxonomy): domain Bacteria; phylum Gemmatimonadota; class Gemmatimonadetes; order Gemmatimonadales; family Gemmatimonadaceae; genus JALZAE01. Next base: position 66 of record JALZAE010000468.1, read on the forward strand.
GCGGGCTCAACTATGGGTGGAACGTGATGGAGGGAACGTCCTGCTACGCGGCGGCGAGCTGCACGCGCACCGGACTCACCCTTCCGGTGTTCGACTACGATCACACGCAGGGCTGCTCCATCACCGGGGGATTCGTCTATCGCGGCAGTCGCATCCCGGAGCTGGCCGGCGTGTACCTCTACTCGGACTACTGCAGTGGCTGGCTGCGCAGCATTCGCGTGGTGGGGGGCGCGGCGACCGAGCCGCGCGACTGGCACATCGCGAGCGTCGGCACGGTCACCTCGTTCGGCGAGGACTCGAGCGGCGAGTTGTACATGACGGCGAGCAGCGGAGCCGTCTACCGGATCGTGCGGCAGTAGCGCGAACATCCCGACGGGCAACCCTCGGCGGCCGGCGCGGGTCCAACGTGGGTTGTCATCTCCAACAGTCGTCGGATCACACAGCCACTCGAGACACCACGATGGACTCTCTTCTCGCTGACGTCCGCTACGCGCTGCGCGGCCTGCGCCGTACGCCCGCCTTCGCCGCCGCGGCCATCGCCTGTCTCGCCATCGGCATCGGCGCGAACGCCACGATGTTCGGTGTCGTCGACGCGCTGCTCTTTCGGCCGCCGGCGCACGTGAGAGACGCGAAGAGCGTCTACAACTTCAAGATTACGCGCACGCTCCCGGGCATCGGCCAGAACACGCAGCTGGAGATGACCTATCCGGACTATCTCGATTTCCGCGAGCACACGGCGTCCTTTGCGTCGATAGCGGCGTACGCCGAGCAGGAGCTGACGCTCGGACGAGGCGCCGACGCGCAGCAACTGCGCGCGCACATGGTGTCGGCCAGCTTCCTCCCCCTGCTCGGCGTGCAGCCGGCCGCGGGACGATTCTTCACAGCGGATGAGGACAAGGTCGGCAACGCGCAGGTGGTGGTCCTCGATTACGGTTTTTGGCAGCGCCGCTTCGCCGGCGAGCGCTCGGCGATCGGCTCGCAGATCAGGTTGGCGAACGAGATGTACACCGTCATCGGGGTGACGCCAAAGGGATTCACGGGCGTCGGCCTGGCGGCATCCGACGTTTGGCTGCCGCTCGCCGCGGCTGCGTCGAACAACATCATGGGGCCGGAATTCTTGACGAGCCGCGGCTTCTTCTTCCTCTCAGCCGTGGCGCGCGTGAAGGCGGGCGTGACGCTGGCGCAGGCATCGGGCGATGCGACGCGCGCGCATCGGGCGGGGCGAGCGGAGTCCGCGCAGGGCAGGCGCGAGGATCCGAACGCCAGCGTATCGCTCGGCTCGATCGTCGGGGTCGGCGCGGATGATGAGCGCTCGACAGCGGATCTCAAGGTGACCATCTCGCTCGCGGCGGTGGCGGCGGTGGTGCTGCTCATCGCCTGCGCGAACGTCGCGAACCTGCTGCTCACTCGAGCGCTCCGGCGCCAGCGCGAGATCGCCATCCGGCTGGCGCTCGGCGTGTCGCGTGCGCGACTCGTGAGGCAGCTCGTCACCGAGAGCGTGATTCTCGCGGTGACCGGCGGCGTCGCCGGCATGCTGGTGGCGCACTGGGGTGGCGGCGTGATTCGGCGCTTCTTGCTCCCCGGCATCGCGGCGCTCGACGCGCCGCTCGATGCGCGCGTGCTGCTCTTCACGCTGGCCGCGACGGTGGTGACGGGGCTGCTCTGCGGACTCGCGCCGGCGATCCAGGGAAGCAGGCCCGATCTCACGTCGTCGCTCAAGGCCGGCGCGCGCGAAGGGACGTTCGCGCGGTCGCGCTTGCGGTCGGCGCTTATCGCGGGACAGGTCGCGCTGACGCTGGTGCTGCTCGTCGGCGCGGGACTGTTCGTGCGCAGTCTGCAAAACGTGCGCGGTTCGGATCTGGGATTCGATGTCGACAAGCTCGTCCTGGCATCGGTCGACCTCGGCGGCGCGGGATACACGAAGGAACAGAGCACGCAGTTCTACAATCGCGCGCAGGAGCGCATCGCCGCGCTGCCTGGCGTGGCCAGCGTGAGCCAGGTCGTGAGCGTGCCCTTTCAGTCGATGATCGCGGTGATGTTGTTCATCCCGGGCCGCGATTCGCTGCCCCGCTCGATGAGCAACCCGCTGATGAATCCAGTGACGTCGGAATACTTTCAGACAACGGGCACGCGGTTGGTCCGCGGACGCGCGTTCACCGCCGCCGAGCAGGCGACGAGCGCGAACGTCGTAGTCGTGAACGAAGCGTTGGCGAAACTCTACTGGCCCGGCGAGAATCCGCTCGGGACGTGCTTGAAGATTGGTCAAGGACGGAAGGCGAATCGGGACTCGCTGCCGTGCTCGGAGATCATTGGCATCGCGCGCAACGCGACGAGTCAGGAGCTGCGCGAGAAGCCCGTGCCGCAGTACTACGTCCCGATGCCCAACCAGCCGCGGTGGGGGATGCGATCGCTGTTCGTGCGCGCGAAGGGCGATCCGGCGCTGCAGGTCGCCACGATTCGGAAGACGCTCCAGGAGCTCGGCAGCGATCTGCCCTACGCCAGCGTGCGCCCGATGTCGGAGCTGCTCGATCCGCAGGTTCGTCCCTGGCGGCTGGGCGCGATGATGTTCGGCATCTTCGGTTCGGTCGCGCTCGTGCTCGCGATCGTCGGTCTGTACGGCGTGCTCGCCTACACCGTCGCGCAGCGGACGCAGGAGATCGGCGTGCGTATCGCGCTCGGCGCGCAGCGCGGCGATGTCGTCCGGTTGGTGGTAGGCGAAGGCGTTCGCGTCGCCGTCATCGGTGTGGCCGTCGGTGCGATCGCGGCCCTCGGCGCAGGCCGGGCGATTCGAGCCTTGCTGTTCGACGTCTCCGCGACCGATCCGCTGATCTTCACGCTGACAGCGCTCGCCCTCGTCACCGTCGCCGCCGGCGCGAGCTATTTGCCGGCGCGCCGCGCGGCGAAGGTGGATCCAGCGGTCGCGTTGAGAAGCGAATGAGAATGGGCGTCGGGCCTCGGGCGTGAGGGCGGCCTTCCGGCGCCCTCAACACCTCAACACCTGCCCCTAGCACCTCGCCTCACGTCCCCGTTCTCGCCCACGGCACCAGGTCCAATCGCGCGAACGCGATCTCCTTTCCGGTATTCTCATCGAGCCCGAATTTGTCGGGATCCTTGTAGAGGCGCTCGAGCGCGGCATCGATCTCGGCGAGCTCGCGAGATTGGCGGACGGCGTTCGAGGCGTCGAGCTCTTGGTCGAACGCGTCCGTGGCCTCATCCGCCGGATGCAAACGCGCGTGCGACAGATCGTCCGATTGCTCCTGCATGGTGTCGCGCGTGCCATCGCGATAGCGATTCAGGTCGCGCTCCAGCCGGGCGCGCTCCTCGAGTAGTCTTTTCTGCAGATGCGTGCGCTGGGCTTCCGTCATCGTCGACTCCGTTGGGATCAAATATCGATTCTACGAGCGGCCATCCGATTCCGTTAGCTGACCGGCGCCGGTGGAGTCGCTCATCTCATGCAACATTGCGACCGCGAATCCCTCGGCCACGGCGACGGCCAGGGTGGCCGCGACGACTCGGTCACTTCCCCACGGAATCGATTCGAAGAGCTCCGTGAGCGGCTCGCGCATACCGATCAGGAAATACCGGCCTTCTGCGGTCGGGCCGATCACGACATCGCTCGACTCGAGCGCCGCAAAGGCGCGCTCGATGATATCGGCGTCCAACACGGGACCGGCCGCATCGACGACCAGCATGCGCTCGCTCCCGCTCACACCGGCGTCGACGATCGCCGCCTGCAAGCGGTCGTCGAGGCCGCCCTTGCACTGCGCTCGATAGGCGAAGGCATCGCCGAGTGATGCGCGCACGTCGGCCTCGAAATTGTCCGGCGTGAACGCAATGACGACTTCGCAGTCACTCAGCGCGACCGTCATCGACAACACGCGCTCACGAAGCGCCGCCGGCAGCGGGCCTCGCTCTGCCACACGAACGAACAGGATCAGCGTGCGCGCGGGCACGCTCAGTCACCCGCCTCCGGAACCGGCTTGTGCGACGACGCCGGCTCGTTCACGCCAATCCGCCGCTTGACGAATCCAGTGAGCTTCTCGCGCCATTCATCCAAAATCTCGTAGATCGTCGGGATCACGAGCAGCGTCAGCAGCGTGGAGGTGATCACGCCGCCGATGACCGCGCGGCCGAGCGGCGCACGGAAGTCGGCGCCCTCGCCGCGCCCGAGCGCGACGGGAATCATGCCGGCGATCAGCGCCAGCGTCGTCATGAGAATGGGACGAAGACGAATGCGTCCCGCCTCGATGATCGCCTCTCGACGCTCCACCCCACGCTCCTGGCCCCACTTCGCGAAGTCGATCAGCAAGATCGCATTTTTCGCTACGATCCCCATCAAGAGGATGACTCCGATGAGACTCATGATGTTGATGGAGTCGCCGGTGGCCATCAGCATCAGCACCACGCCGATGAGCGAGAGCGGCAGCGAGACGAGAATCGCCAGCGGCGCGAGGAACGATCCGAACTGGATCACCAGAATGAGATACATGAGCATGACCGCCGTGCCGAGCGCGGCGAAGATGCGCCCGAACACTTCGCCCTGGTCGCGCGACTCGCCGCCCTGCGTGATCTGATATCCCGGCGGCAGCTGCATTTTGTTCAGCCGCGTGTTGATGTCGTTGACCACTTCGCTGAGCGAGCGCCCTTCCGTGTTCGCCTCGACGTTGATCACGCGCTCTCGATTGAGGTGCGCGATGAGCGCCGGCCCGAGCCCTTGCTTGATGGTCGCCACTTGGCCGAGCGGCACCGTCGCCGGCGCGCCGTTCGCGCCGTTCCCGACGATGAGCGGCAGTTGCTGCAGATCGGCCAGCCGCGACCGCGACTCGGGCGCCAGTCGCACGGTGACGTCGCGCGTCTCGCCGCTCGGGTCGACCCAGTCGCCCGCCTTGATGCCGGCGAACGCCGGCCGGAGTGATTGCGCCACCTGCCCCACGGTGACGCCGAGCGATCCGGAGAGACCGCGATTGAGCTGAATCTCCATCTCCGGCTTCTCGCCTCGCGTCGAGAGTCCGACGTCGACCGCGCCGGGCACTTTGCGCACCTCATCGGCCGCTTGCTGCGCGAGCTTGGTGAGCGTCGCGGCGTCCTGTCCGCTCATCTGAATCTGGATTTGCTTCATCGCGCCGCCAAATCCCGACGTAAATACCGAGACCTGCGCGCCACCGATGCGGCCGAGCTCCTTGCGCAGCAGCTGGCCGATGTCGTCCTGGCTCAGGCTTCGAGACGATTTCGGAGTGAGCCTGACGTAGATGAGCGACTGGTCGACACCAGGCGGCTCGAAGGGCGGAATCGCCGTGCCGATCGTCGCATACGTGTACGCGACCTCCTTGTGCGAGCGCGCGATCCGCGCCGCTTCGTCGGCCTTGATGCGCATGTACTCGAGATTCGATCCCGGCGGCGCCTCGACGACGAAGTTGAGCTCGCTGCGATCGCTGACCGGAACGAACCCGCCCTTGCCGTACTTCACCTGCAGCGCGATTGCGCCGACGAATGAGAGGGTGGCAAGCGCCACCATCGCCAGCCGGTGATCGAGGGCCCAGGCAATGACGTTCTTGTACCGGTCCGCCTGCCGGTCGAACCACTTATTGAACCGCTCCAGCGTGCGGGCGATCGGATTGCGATGCTCGTGCGCCTCCACCTGCGGATCGGCCCAGTACGCCGAGAGCATCGGGTCGAGCGAGAAGGAGACGAAGAGCGAGACGAGCACGGCCGCGGCGATCGTCAGCGCGAATGGCTTGAACCATTGCCCGCCCACGCCATACATGAACGCGATCGGCACGAACACCGCGACGATCGAGAAAGTCGTCGCGGCGACGGCGAGCCCGATCTCATCGGTGCCGTCGTGCGACGCGACGAAGTGATCTTTCCCCATCTCGATGTGCCGCACGATGTTCTCTCGCACGACGATAGCGTCGTCGATCAAAATGCCGATCGCCAACGACAGGCCCATCAGCGACATCGTGTTGAGCGTGAAGCCGAAAATCCACAGCGGGATGAACGACGCCAGCACCGACACCGGCAGCGCCAATCCGGTGATGACCGTCGAGCGCCACGAGTTCAGGAACAGAAAGACGACGAGCACAGTCAACAGCGCGCCCTCGACCAGCGCCTCCTCGACGTTCTGCACCGCGTGGCTGACGCGCGTGCCGGCGTCGCGCACGATCTCGAGCTTCGCCGCGGGCGGCAGCGTCTTCTGCAGCGCGATGACGCGATCGCGAATCTTGTTGCTCACCTGCGTCGTGGAATATCCCTTCGACTTCAGCACTTCGATGCCGATGGCTTCCTTGTCGTTGTAGAGCGCGAGCGAGCGCGGCTCCTCGGCGCCGTCCAACACGTCGGCGACCTGGCCGAGCCGGATCGAGGTCCCGTTGCGCTCGGCGATCACCACGTTGGCGAAATCGGCCGGGCCCTCGAGCCTGCCGCGCAGACGAATCGTGCGCTCGTCGAGCGAGCCGTTGAGCCGGCCGACCGGCACCGCGAGATTCTGTGCCTCGAGCGCCGCGACGACCTGCGCGACGCTGATGCCCGACGCCTGGAGCTGAACCGGCTTCACCTGCACCGTCAGCTCGCGCTTGATCCCGCCGACGACGTTGACCTGCGCCACACCGGGAATCGCGCGCAGCTGGCGCGTGATCGTCGGATCGGCGAGTCGCGTCAGTACCGTCGCCGGCAGCGACGTCGATGACAGGGTGAGCGACACCGCGGGCTCGATCGATGGATCGAGCCGGCTCAACATCGGCTCCTTCATCTCGGTCGGCAGGTCGGCGCGCTTCGCCGAGATCGCATCGCGGATGTCCTGCGATGCCTGATTGATGTCCTTCTCGAAGTCGAAGAAGATCGTCATCCGCGCCAGGCCGTCCGTGGCCACCGACGTCGACTTGGAGCCATCGACGCCGGCGATGCCGAAGATCTGCTCTTCGATCGGCTCGATCACCTCGCGCTCGACGACGTCGGGCGAGGCACCCGGATACGGAATGTTGACGACGACAACGGGCTGCTGCACGTCGGGAAATTCATCCGTCTGCAGGCTGAAGAGCGCGAAGATGCCGAAGGCCACGAGGGCGACCATCACCGTGATGGTGACGATGGGCTTCTTGATGGCGAAATCTGAAATGAACATGGAGAGATCCGAGTACGTGGAGAGCGAACGAGCTGCTTACTTGCGATCGCCGGTGGCCATCACCCTCACCGGCGTGCCCAACGACAATCCCTGCGCCGCGCCGACGAGCACCGTATCGCCGGGAGCCAGACCGCTCTTGATCTCCACGGCTTCAGCGTGCTCGTCGCGGATGCCGAGCTGTACCACGACGCGCTCGATGCGGCCGTTGCGCAGACGCAGCACCGCGGGCTGCAGGCCTTTGCTGTCGACCGCGGTCGACGGGACGACCAATCCCTGCTTGGTGTCGCTCGCCACGCGGCCCTCGGCGTAGAGCCCGGTGACGAGCGTGCCGCCCGCGTTCGGAATCGTCGCGTACAGCCGAACCTGGCGCGTCGCCGGATCGGCGCTTGGATTGATGCGATCGATGCGACCGGTGAACGCGCGTCCCTCGTAGCCGGTGACGGAGAACTGCACCGTCTGGCCGACGCGCAGCGCGGCGAGCTGATCCGCCGGCACCGTCGCCTCGAGCTGCATCGACGATGGATCGACGACGGTGAACATCGCGCCGCCAGGCTGAACCACATCGCCGCCGTTCACTTGCCGCTCGCTGACGATGCCGGCGAAGGGCGCGCGCACCATCGTGCGCTGCAGCTGCAGCTGCGCGTTGGCGAGGCGAGCCTTGGCATCCTCGAGCCCGGCGTTCGCCGTCAACTGCATGCGCTTGCTGTTCTCGACATCGCGCTCGGCCACCGCGCCCGCGGCGAGCAGGCGATTGAACCGCTCGACATCGTGATTGGCGTTCTCCGACGTGAGCTGCGCCGCGTGGACCGCGCTCTGCGCCGAGAGGACGTTCTCGCGGATGGAGCTGTCGTCGATCTTCGCCATGGATTGGCCGGCCGACACGCGCTGGCCGCGCTCGACGCTCGTCTGCAGCACCGGCCCGGACACCTGCGCGCGCACGATCGCCGTGCGTGTCGCCGAGAGCGTTCCGGAGAGCGCGGGCCCCGTCGTCAGCTGGCCGTTCGCAATGACGATGATGTTCTCAGGCCCGATGATCATCGGCTGCGAGGCAGCGAGGGACGTGTCCTTCGCGTTTGCGCTGGGGCGCTTGCCCGCCGCCGAATCGACGGCGCCGTTCGCGTCGCTCGCGCCGCCTTTGCCGCACGCGGCGAGAGCAAGGAGAAGCGCCGCCGATGTGCGTGCATTGTTGCGTCGTGTGTTCTTCATGGAGTTGCCCCGGTCGTGCCCGTGAGAATCGTGGCGCCCGCTTGGCCCGATTGCTGTTGCTGACCCTGTCGTTGTTGCTGTTGAAGCTGCTGCTGCGCCGACGGATTCGTCTGTGCCCCGCTCTGCTGGCCCGGCACGCCTTGCTGCGACGAGCCGCCCAGTGTGGAGAGCGGCAAATCACGAATGAGCGCGACGCGCAGCCGCGCGATCTGCAGGTCGCGCGCGGCCCGCGCGCGATTTGCCTGCGCCGACTGCAAGAGAATTCGCGAGTCGGTAATCTCGGTCTGCGTCGAGATCCCCTCTTTGTAGCGC
>JALZAE010000470.1 GCA_030948535.1 Gemmatimonadota bacterium
TCGACAGGGCATCGAGGGTGGCGGCGGTCGGAACACCGGCAGCCGATGCGGCGGCGCAGTCATCGGCGGATGCGCTCCATCCGCGCACGCTCGTCCCCGCCGCTCGGAGCGCTTGCGCGAGCGACCCACCGATGACGCCGAGGCCGACGATTCCGACGTGCTCTATCGCAGCCACTGCTCCAACGCGGTCGAAGCGTCCGTGCCGGCGTCGCGATACTTCACGATGATCGGCGCGTAGAGCGACAGGCCCTGCCCGGCGCCCCAACCGTTCGCGACGCGCCGGGCACCCGGAACGACGACCGCGCCCTCAGGAATCTCGAGCGCGGACTCCGTCGTCGCGCGATACGTCTGCTCGCGAACCAAGTCGAAGACCGGGGTACCGCGAGTGAGAATCACGCCCGATGCCAGCACGGCACGCGCCCGCACGACCGTTCCCTCGTACACGCCGCAGTTGCCGCCGACGAACACATCATCTTCGATGACGACCGGCGACGCGTTCACGGGCTCGAGCACGCCGCCGATCTGCGCCGCCGCGCTCAGATGCACACGCGCACCGATCTGCGCGCACGAGCCGACGAGGGCGTGCGAGTCGACCATCGTACCCTCGCCCACGTATGCGCCGACGTTCACGTACATCGGCGGCATGCACACGACACCGCGCGCGAGATGCACGCCCCGCCGCACCGTCGAGCCGCCGGGTACGATGCGGACGCCGTCGCCAAGCGAGAGCGAGCGCGTCGGATAGGTGTCCTTATCGAAGAAGTGAAATGGCGACGCATCCGGGGACATGTCGACCACCGCGCCGAGACGGAAGCCGAGCAGAATACCGCGCTTCACCCACGGAACGGCGCGCCAGACGCCATCGCCGCCGCGCTCGGCGGCGCGCAGCGTGCCCGCCTCGAGCGCGTCGAGCAGCCCGGCGAGCGCGTCGCGGGCATCGCCGGGAAGGGTTCCACCAGCGGGCGTCGCGGCGACTGCTGTGACGCGTTGCTCGAGGTCTGTCGTCTCGCCCATCAGGGAAGCGATCCCGCCGCGACGAGCGCCTCGCGCACCGCGGCCTCGTGCTGCGGCGCGAGAGGAACGAGTGGCAATCGCAGCACGTTGCCGGCGATGCCGAGCATGGCGAGCGCGGCCTTGGCCGGCAGTGGATTCGACTCGATGAAGGCGGCGGACATCCACTTCGCGAGGCGCTCGTGCAGCGCGCGCGCCGCGGTGAAATCGCCGTCGGCGCAGCGCTCGACGAGCTGCGACATCAACCGGGGCGTGGCATTCGAGATGACGGAGATGATCCCGTCGCCACCCGCCGCCATCACCGCCAGCGTCAGCGAGTCATCGCCCGAGAGTACGCTGAAGTTGGCGGGCCGCTCGCGGATGATGTCCATGATCTGCGCGAGATTCCCCGACGCTTCCTTCACCGCGATGATGTGCGGCACCCCGGCGAGGGCGAGCGTCGTCTTCGCTTCGATGTTGCTGCCCGTGCGGCCCGGCACGTTGTAGATCACGATCGGGAGATCGGTCGCGTCGGCGATGGCGCGGAAGTGCGCGATGATCCCCCGCTGCGGCGGCTTGTTGTACATGGGCGAGACGTGCAGCAGATGCGTGGCGCCCGCGGCGCGCATCTCCTTCGAGAGCGCAATCGCCTTCTGCGTGTCGTTCGAGCCCGCGCCGGCGACGATCGGCACGCGGCCCCTCGCTTGCTGCACAGTGACTTCGACGACGCGCCGGTGTTCGGCGACGGTGAGTGTCGCCGCTTCACCAGTCGAGCCACACGGAACCAGGAAGTGAACCCCTTCGGCGATCTGCCAATCGACCAGCTTCCGCAGCGCCGGCTCATCGACGGCACCACTCGAGGTGAAAGGCGTGCAGAGCGCGGTGCCGCAACCTGAAAATCGCCGGGTCGCCGCGAGCGGTGTCGCTGTCATGGAGCCGTGCCGGGTGAGAGAACATCGCGCATGGTGAACACGCCCCGCTTGCCGACGAGCCATCGCGCCGCGGCGATCGCCCCCTCCGCGAACACACGACGATCGCGTGCAACATGCTCGATCGTGAGCTGCTCGAACGTGCCGTCGAGAATGAGCTGGTGCGTACCGGGCACCGAGCCGACGCGGACGCTGGTGATCGGAACCGCCCTTCCAAGAGCGGCGGATGCGCGCTTGCCGAGCTCAGCGGCGGTACCCGATGGGGCATCCTTCTTCTGATTGTGGTGCACCTCGATGATGTGCGCATCGAAGCCGCCGGCGCGAGCGGCCAGCGTCGCCATATATTCCGCGGCCTGCCACAGGATGTTGGCGCCGATCGAAAAGTTCGGCGCATAGAGCAGCGCCGCGCCAGACTCCTTCACGAGCGGCACAATGTCATCGAGCTCGTGATACCAACCCGTCGTGCCGACGACGACTGGACATCCAGCACGGAGACACGCGCGCACATTGTCGACCGCCGCGGCCGGCTCCGTGAACTCGATCGCCACATCCGCGTCGCCGATCGCGGCGCGCGTGACGCGGGCACCCTTCGTGTTGTCCGCGCGTCCAATCACCGCGGTGACGACGAGCCCCGCGTCGCCCGCGAGCTGCGCGACCGCGCGGCCCATCTTGCCGTCGCCGATGACGGCGATGCGAGGGCCGCTCACGCCGGCGTCCCGAAGAATTCCGCGTGGAGCGCGCGCATCGCCGGCGCGAGCCGCTCTTCGTCCAAGATGATCGTGAGGTTGATCTCCGTCGCGCTCAAAGAAAGCATGTGCACTGGAATCTCCCCGAGCGCACGGAGCGCGCGCCCCATCGTGTCGCTGCGTGCGCCGAGCGAGGCCCCCACCACCGCGACGATCGCGCGATTGCGCTCGACGGACACGTCGCCGAGGACTCGCAGATCGACCAAGAGCGAGTCCAGCCCTGATGGATCGTCGACCGTGAGCGAGACCGATACCTCCGACGTCGCCACGACATCGACCGACGTCTTGTGGCGCTCGAACACCTCGAACAGTGTGCGAAGAAATCCGAAGGCGAGCAACATGCGCGACGAGCGCACCTTGATGATCGCGATACCGCTCTTGCCGGCGATCGCCGTGACGGCGCGCGGTGGCCCCGACGCGGTGATGCGCGTTCCTTTGCCGCCGGGATTCCGGGAATTGTAGATGAACACCGGAATGCCGCGCTGCACCGCGGGTGCGATCGTGCTCGGGTGGAGCACCTTCGCGCCGAAGCTCGCCAGCTCCGCCGCTTCGTCGAAACGAATCTCCTCGATCAGCTGCGCGCCGTCGACCACGCGCGGGTCCGCGGTGAGCATGCCGTCGACATCGGTCCAGATCTCGATCGCCTTCGCGCTCAGCGCCGCGCCGAGCAGCGCCGCGCTGTAGTCGGATCCGCCGCGGCCGAGCGTGGTCGTGATCCCCTGCTCCGTTGCGCCGATGTAGCCGCCGAGCAACGGAACGCGTCCCGCGCGCACGATCGGTTGAATGCAGGCGCGCGCCTGTTTGGCGATCGCATCCGTGCGTGGCGCGGCGCGGCCGAAATCATCGTCGGTGATCATCACCATGCGCGCGTCGACGTGCTCGACCGGCAATCCGCGCTGGCAGAACGCGGCGACGATGATCGTCGACGACATCTCTTCACCCTTCGACGCAATGGCATCGAGGCTGCGCGGCGTGAGATGGCCCAGCGTGAAGAGCGCTTCGGCGAGGCTCGCCAGCTCGTCGATCGTCGCGCTGATCTCCGCCTTCACCTCGTCCGCCGCATCGCCTTCGCCGAGCAGTGTGTCCGTCTCGCGCAGATGCCGCTCGCGCAGCGTCTCGACGCCGCGCAGCGCACCGATGAGCTGGCCGCGCGTCGCCTGCTCCGCGATCGCGAGCAACGCGTTCGTCGCGCCGCCGAGCGCCGAGACGACGACGACGGGCTTGTGCGGCAGCTTCGTCCGCACAATTGCCGCCGCGCGCTCGATCGATTCGGCGTCGCCGACCGACGTGCCGCCGAACTTGACGACGATCACGGCGCGCCGACGAGGCCGCGCGACACGAGCAGCTCGGCGTTCAGTATCGACGCACCCGCCGCGCCGCGAATCGTGTTGTGTCCCGACGCCACCAGGCGCAGATCGAGGAGCCGATCGGTGCGCACGCGTCCAACGGTTACCGCCATTCCGCCGGCGGCGCTCACGTCGCGCCGCGGCTGCGGGCGGTCGATGTCGCGCGTGAGAATGAGCGGACGCTCGGGCGCGCTCGGCAATCCGAGTCCGCTGATGGCGCCGCGCCACTGCTCGATCGCATCCATCGCGGCCTCTGGCGACGCCGGGCGGTCCAGACCCACGGATAGACAGACCGTATGCCCGTTCTCGACCGGCACGCGGTTGGCATGCGCGCTCACGACGATGGGCGCCTTGCGTACACGTCGGCCATCGAGTGTGCCGAGCAGCTTCTGGGTCTCGCTCTCGATCTTCTCTTCTTCCTGACCGATGTACGGGATGACGTTGCCGAGGATATCGAGCGACGGCACACCGGGATATCCCGCGCCCGACACCGCCTGCATGGTCGCGACAAACAACTTTCGCACGCCGAACGCGGTGTGGAGCGGCGCGAGCGCCATGACGATCACGATCGCCGCGCAATTCGCGTTCGTCACGATGGCGCCGTCCCATCCGCGCGCGGCGCGCTGGCCGTCGAGCAGGGCCAGATGATCCGGATTCACTTCAGGGATGAGCAGAGGAACGTCCTCCTCCATCCGGAAATTCCGCGCGTTGCTCAGCACGAACCGGCCCGCGCGCGCGAACGCGGCTTCGACATCTCCCGCGACCGCGGCGTCGAGCGCCGAGAAGACAAGTGGCGATTGCACCGCATCGGGCGAGGTGGGCAGCACCGTCATGCGGCCGACGCTCGCCGGCATGTCCCCGCCGATCCATCGCGCCGCGTCGCGGTACGACTTCCCCGCCGAACGATCGGACGCCGAGATTTCCGCCAGCTGGAACCACGGATGTCCGTCGAGCAATCGGATGAACGTCTGGCCGACCGCGCCCGTGGCGCCGAGGACGGCGACGGGGATCCGCTCCGCGAGCGCGATCATGAGGCGAGGAGCGCGGTCGCGATGCGCACGTACGCGTCGACGCTCGCCCGCAACTCCCCGACGTCGACGAATTCGTGCGACGTGTGCGCGACGTGAATCGAGCCCGGGCCGAACAACAGCGGCGTCCCCCATCGATCGAGGAGCGGGATGTCGCTCGTGTACGAGACGGGAGACGTGTCGAAGCCGTCGATCGTCTGGAAGCGCTGCGTGGGAATGTGGGAGCCGTACTCGATCTCGGCGCGATCGCCCACCCACGCTTCGATCTGGCGCTTGAGCGGTGCCACATCGCCCACGAGTCGAAACATCATCTCCGCCTCAGCGGAGTCCGGAATGATGTTGGCCGCGGTGCCGCCGCGAATCGTGCCAATGTTCACGGTCGTGTCGCCGAGCACGGGATCGCGAGGGAGGTCGAGCGCGCGAATCGTGGGCAAGAGATCGAGCAGCGGATCGATCGCACTCTGCCCGAGGTGAGGGTAGGCCGAATGTGCCGCCTTCCCCCGCGTGCGCAGCGTGACGCGCAGCGAGCCTTTCGCGCCCGTGGCGAGCTTGCTCTCCGTCGGCTCGCCGTTGATCAGAAAACGGCTCGTCGCGGGCAGATTGTTGGCGGCTCGCGCGCCATCGGATCCAAGCTCCTCGCCGACGACGAAGAGGAGGTCGACGCGCTCTTCACCGCGATCGGCGAGCTCGTCCGCCGCGGTGAGCATCGCGGCCGCGATCCCCTTGGCATCGCAAGCGCCGCGGCCCTGGAGCTGATCGCCGCGCAGACGTGGCCGGAGAAAGGGCGGCACCGTATCGAGGTGCGTGGACAGCGTGACGCCGTTGCCTTCGCGCGACGCCCAGATGTTGCCGCGACCGGGCGTGACCTCTTGCACGGTGACGTTGTACCCCCGCGCCACCAGCCGCCGCGCGACGTAGTCGACGACCTGGCCCTCACTTCCGGACGTGGAATCGATGGCGAGCAATTCGGCCGCGAGGGCCACGACGTCTGACATGGGGCGCAAGGTACTCCGCCAGATACCGATTTTACAGCGCGCGCTTGCGGCCGATGCCCGGCGACCTCACGCGCGCTTTTGATGGAGCTCGACATGAGACGATGACGCTCGTCACGATTTGCCAATCATCCTGTTCGAGCGTTGACGCGGCGGTTTGAGATAGACTGACATTTGGTGCGGAATACACGCCGAAGCTCTCGGCCGATTCGCTCTCGAGACGGACTCACGGAACACGGTTCACCTCGTTGCACATGCAGAACTTAGCACGCAAGGTCTCGGAGGGTGATCCCGCCCTCAGCCCGCCCGGCCCGACCACCCAACTCGGTTTGGTCGGCGCGAGCGACTCGACTGCCGAAGCGGGATCGATCGCGGATGATGTCCGCGCCGCGTGGGTCGCCGATGCGCGTTGTGTCGAATGCGGTCAGCCGATCGATCGCCCGGCACACGCGGCGCTGCTCGTGTCCGCCAAGCGGGTCGCACATCGTCGTGGATGTTTCGTGCGTGCGCTCGTACGAGACTACCCGCTTCTCACACAACGCGCGTGCAACAGCCGCCAGACGGAGCCGCCGTCCGATGCCGACGCGCCGAAACGGGATGGCGGCATCGGCTGACCGCGGACGCAAAGGAGGGCGCGGCGGTCAGGCGCCGGCAGTACGGTTCAGGGGACGAACGCAAGCAGGTGCCGCGAAGCTGAAACGGGACGTCAAGACGAAGACGAGCGCGAGGACTCAACCTGTGCAGATGGCAACGCGGTTGATGCGCATTCGACAGCTCGAACCGCACGCGACGTGTAGCCGGGGCACGACGGTCATGCAGCTGTTCAGACTGGACGATCTACCGACGGCGTCGGCAAGCAGGCACCTCGTGTACTTCGATCGGCATGGGTGGTACTGCGAACACGGTCGGGACTGTCCTGCCGTGGCCGCCGTGCGAAAACTCGACAAGAACGGACAACGGCCGTTCGTCGTTCGCGCGCCAGGCGTTTAGCCGGAGGGGCGTGGGCCCCGAAACTCTCTCGCGTCGAGGCGGCCGTGCGATGCGGCCGTGCCTGTTCGTTCCCGCCGCTTGAATGGTGATGCCGATGCGCCGCCGTTTTGCACCTTTGCTGTTCATGATTGCCGTGACCGCCGCAGTCGCTTGCTCCGACACCACCCGCCCGGAATCCGCGAGCGATGGCCGCCGGGTGCTGGCCGACATACCGCCGGCGACCCCCGTTTGCGACTACACGTATCCCGATGCGAGGACGATGTCGCTGGTAGCCGATTGTTGGACGGACACCACGCTTTACATCCCCAACAATTTCACTTTCGAGGGGAACGGTCACGTCATTAACGTCGCGGATCCCGTCGCGGGACATTTCACCGGCGCGGTGCTCGAAGCGCTCGGTGATTCGGCGAACGTGTACGACGTGACGATCCGCGGCCACGACATGTTCAACATCCCGATGATCTACGTCGAGAACCTGCGACCGGGCCATGGCACGGCTCACGTCAGCGTGTTCGGCAAGACGATCGAGCGCTACATCAAGCATGGCATCGGCGTCTTCGGTAACGTGTCGGCGAAGGTCGAGCAGAACACGATCATCGGCTGGGGGCTGCAGCCCCTCCAACTGCAGTACAGCATCGAGATGAGCGGAGTGCCCGATGGCCTCATCGCGCGGAACACGATCACGGGCGGCAATCGCTGCGATGGCGACGGCGGCGATTGGGGCGGTGCGATCATCTCCGACAGTGGCTCGCACATCGTCTACCGGAAGAACGTCGTGTCCGGATCACAGATCGGCATTCGGGCGAACAAGAACGTGAACGCCGTCATCGACAGCAACACGGTGACCGGTCCGGCACGCGCGGTCTGCCCATCGTTCATCTCGCCCGGCGATCCCTGCTCCTTCGGCATCTGGATCTCCGGGAGCGGAAACGTCGTCAACGACAATGATGTCACGAGCGTCGACTACGGCATTTATCTCGGTCACATGTATTTCCATCAGACGGTCTCGAACACGACCGGCACGCGCAACAGCTTCACGCACGTCGCGGCGCAAAAAATCGTGGTCAGCGAACCGGAGCGCGCGGCACGAACATCACGAGCTCCACTGTAGTGCCGTAGCGCGCGATCGGGTTGCTCCGTCCCGTGCCGGTGTCTATGCTTTCGAGGTGCTTCGCACGGCCACCTCGACCGGCACGCACGGAGGATTCCATGCTCAAGTCAGTACGCGGTGCGTATGGCATCGCCGCCATCGCGGGTGCGGTGGCGCTCGCCGCCTGTGCATCGAAGCCCAATTCCGTCGCACCGACTTTCTATGCGCTTGAGATCTCGAACGCGTCGTCTTTCAACATCGACGTGTTCACCATACGGTCTCCCGGCTCGACGCCCACCAGGCTCGCCTCGGCGGTCGGCATCGGCACGACGAAGTTGCGCATTCCGCAGGACGCGATTCAATCGAGCGGCGATCTGGTCCTTGCGCTGCATGCCATCGGCTCGTCGTCGACCTGGCAGGCGCCCGCGATTCTCGTCGACGCGGGCTCGACCGTCCGCGTCGAGATCTTCGCGAATCCATCGGGATATCTCGGGCGCAGCTCGGTCTACCTGGTGCAAAACGATACGACCTGAGTGGCCGTGCTAGGAACGCCAAACACCTCGCGCGGCGTCGAGCGACATCGCGGCGCGCACATTGGCTGGCTTCGCGCTGCCGTCCTCGGCGCGAACGACGGTCTCATCTCCACGGCGAGTCTGGTGCTCGGAGTCGCAGCTTCCGGCACGGCGCGGTCTGCGGTGCTGATCGCTGGCGTCGCCGGACTCGTCGCGGGCTCGATGTCGATGGCAGCGGGGGAGTACGTCTCGGTGAGCTCCCAAGCTGATACGGAGGGTGCGGATCTCGCGCTCGAGGGGCGCGAGCTCGCCGCGGATCAAGTTGGAGAAGAAGCGGAGCTGGCGGCAATCTACGTTGGCCGCGGGCTTACGCCGACGCTTGCCGCGCAAGTCGCCACGCAACTCATGGCAAAGGACGCATTGGGCGCTCATGCGCGCGACGAGCTGGGATTTTCGGAGACCACAGCCGCGCGCCCGCTCCAAGCGGCGTTGGCATCGGCGGTGTCCTTCGCCTGTGGCGGAGTGGTTCCCGTCATCTTCGCGGCGGTCATCGCCCAGCCCTACGTGGCGCGCGTCGTGACGGCAAGCGCGCTCATTCTGCTCGCCGTGTTGGGGGCACTCGCCGCGCGTGTGGGCGGAGCGTCGGCGTGGCGGGGCGCACTTCGCGTGGTGTTTTGGGGATCGCTGGCGATGGCCGTGTCGGCGATGGTGGGGCGCCTATTCGGCGCCACGCTTTGAGTCGAAGGTCCACGCGCCGCATCGGTACCACATACCGGCCCGCGACGTGCATGCGATGACGACGACTAATCGATTGGGAGAACTAGAGTGTCGCTGTCACATGCCGTCGTATTGATCGATCATCACCACGCGCAGGTGCACCAGTTTGACGCCGAGCAATCGCAGGTGAAGGACGTGAAAGAGCACCAGCGCGACACCGGACAGCACAATAGTGCCGTTCGCACCGAGCATGAATTCTTCGGAGAGGTCTGCGACGCGCTATCGGGAATTGCCGAGGTGCTGGTGACTGGCCCCCACCTCGCGCAGACTGCCTTTCGCCACTACGTCGACAAGCACCGGCCGGCCGTGAGCAAGCAGATCGCGGGCTGGGAGACGGTCGATCATCCGTCGGAGGGAGAGTTGGTGGCGATGGGACGAAAGTTTTTCGCGAGCACGATCGCAAAGTAGGCTCGTGCGCGAGCGCCTGAGCACGCACTACCCGCGTGCGACGCAAGACAATGCGAGATGCGGATGCCCGGGGTGGAAATCGAACCCACACTCCCTTGCGGGAAAGGGATTTTAAGTCTGTCCTGGGCCCGAATTGCACCAGTTCATCGCGCGTCCTCAGAGCGAACAGTTGCAACGACGCGCAACGACGCGCGACCAGTGTGCACAGTCTGTGTCACAGGGGATCTCCCTAATTTCGTATACCTCGTCAATCTCGTCTCGTCCTTGCGAACGTCGGCGGTGGCGAGATGTCCAACACCAGAAAGGGTTGGGGTCGATTAGACGCACGATAGCGCTGCCGCCGCCAGGCGGTCACTTACTGCGTCGAGCGCAGCGGGATGAGAGGAGCATACCAAACAACTTGGTGATCGCGCCGTAAGGCACCGCCGGTGTCGAGAAACGTGGCCTCGATCCGCGGATCGAGGCGATCGGGCCGGTCGCTACCGCCGCCGCTCCAAGACAGATGCAAATAACATCTCGGATGCGGTTCACTGGTAGCGATCAGTGCCCCCGCACCGATCATGCCGGTGTACAGTGGCGAGTAACTTTCGGGCGCTCGACGAAGCAACGTTGCGATCGCAGCTACAATGATCGGAGTATCTCTCCGCCGGCGCGCTAGAAAGTGCTCGCGCCTTCGTGTGCGCGGCCATACATTCTCGCCACGAGTAGCGCCGACGCTACTCGCACCGATCGCGGAGATACTTCGGTCCGGGTTCGCGGCGTTGCGCACACTTGCTGGGTGGCCGTATGGCGTCCGTTCCAATCCCCGAGGACACATGGACCTCGCCTGTGGTCTACGGGCCGGTGGAGGATCCCCGATACGGGGCTTTGTACCTAGACGTCGCGGCTCGGCTTCGCGTGGTCTGCGCGCACATGGCACCGGACGTCTTTGATGCGATGGTGCGGGATATCTGCGCGATGAAGTTGCGCTGGAAGGCGCATCCGGATTGAGGTGACGTTGCCCCGCCGCTCGCCCCGAGCTTAGTGCTGGTCGCCGTGGCGATAGTAGCCCTCGAGCGCCCATGACAGTACGCTCAGGCTTCGCTTATACCACGTGCCGCGCGCGAGAAGGTCCTTCGGCTCGCTGAAGCACACCTTGAGCTTCACCACCATGCGCTCGACGGGGACGTTCGCATCTCTCGCCTTTGAGCCGAAGTCTCGGGCTGTGATGGCGACGATGTTGTTGGGGTCTGACGCAGCCACGACCGTCATTTGCGCGCATGCGTCGTCGAACGCCCTTCGGTGGGCGTTTTGGCGCCGCTCTGCGGCGGCGGGATGGTCAGTGGTTTGGCGCTGCATCGCTGGTTGGCAACGCTAGCACCGTGCCACTGTCCCCGCGCGATGTGAGCGACGATGCCATGAGAGCGAGACCGCAACGCGACAACATGCCTCGAGCTCGCCGCGACTTGGTTTCTCGGGTAGGGGACTGTCGCTGACGGCTCACGTCGCGCGGATCAAGAT